>CAZUJD010000119.1:0-9290 GCA_964620025.1 uncultured Ramlibacter sp.
CACCTGACACCCCACCCACCACACCCGACATCACAGCCGGGCCGCCGCCGGACAACGCCTCGCCGGAGCCCAACCCAGTGGGCCCGGCTCTGGCCGACACACCTGCGACCGTGCCCGGTCTCATGCGCTTCAACCTGCCTGGCGGCACTGCGGACTCGCCAGCGCTGAGCGAAACCTTGCGCAAGGTATTCCTGCTGCCCACCCTGGTTCCAGGGGCTGCGCCGATCCTTGTTTACAGCACCCGCGCCGAAATTTCCGGGTCGAGGAATGTTTCTCACGATAATGGCTCCTATCTGGAACTCACCATCGCCTGGTAGTCATGAACATCCACTTGTTTTCCCGTCGGCAGGTTCACGCCCTGAGGTTGTGCTCAGGAATCATGTCGCTGCTGCTCCTGGCACCGGCCAGCATGGCCGGTTCGTTCTCGGTCAGCCCTGTGCGCATCTACATGCAGGCGCGTGAACGTGCGGTGGCCGTGACCGTCACCAACGAGGGCGATACCGAGCTGGTGCTGCAAGCCGAGTTGTTCGAGTGGAAGCAGAAACCCGATGGCTCCGAGGACCTGAGCGCCACTGAAGACATCGTCATGGCGCCGCCGGTGCTCAAGGTGGCGCCGAAATCGCGCCAGGTCCTGCGCCTGGCCAACCTCAAGCCGGTGCCGCCGGGCCAGCAGCTCACCTACCGCCTGTTTGTGCGCGAGGTTCCGGAAGCCATTGCGCCGGTGGCCGGCACCCAGATCCAGGTGGCGCTGGCGTTCTCGATCCCGGTGTTCATCACACCGCCGGGCGTCAAGCGGGACCTGGCCTGTGGCCTCAAGGCCCGCACCCCCGAGGCCATGGTGATTGGCTGCGAAAACAAGGGCCAGGCTTATGCCCAGCCCGTCAGCTTCGCGCTGGGCCGCGACGGCGCAGAGCCTGTGCTGGCCGAAGACGTCAGCGGCGGCTACATCCTGCCCCAGATGAAACGTGAATTCCGCATCAAGCAGACGACCGGCAAGTCCATTGCCCCGGGCCCTGCAAAGCTCACGGTTGTCCAGGACGATGGGTCCAAGCAAACCTTCGACATCCTGCTTGCTGACTGACGCCCGCCGGCACCATGTACCCCGCACGCTGCAGATCATTGTCCTGGCTTGCATGGTGTCCTGTGCCCTTCCCGTTCGCTCACAGTCCGCGGCACCTGTAGAAGTCCCGGTCCGGATTCTCCCGCTCGAAATCAAGATCAACGGCGTGGATGGCGGCCTGTGGCCCGTCGTCGAGCGCTCCGGCGCGTATTTCGCCCCCCTGGAGGCGCTGGAAAGCTGGCGCCTGCAGCGGGGCAGCAGCGCCGTCACCATGGACTACCGCGGCCTGAGCTATGTGTCGCTGTCCTCGCTGCCCGGCGTGACCGTCAACCTGGATGCCACGCTCAATGAACTGAACCTCACGGTAGCTGCCGACATGTTCGCGGCCACCCGGCTCAAACGCAGCAGCGATGCCACGGTCAAGCCCGATGCGTCGGTGCCGGCCCTGTTTCTCAACTATGACGTCAGCGCGGACTTCGCCCGCCCCACCAGTTCGCCTGCCACCAGTTCGCTGGGGGTCAATGGCGAACTGGGCCTCTCAAGCGACTGGGGTCTGCTGAGCAATTCCTTTGTCGCCCGCAACCTGGCCGGCACCCAATCAGCGCAGCGCGAGTACATCCGGCTCAACAGCAGCGTGCGCAAGGACTTTCCCAACCAGCGGGTCAGCCTGACGCTTGGCGACGGCGCCACCAAGACGGGCTACCTGGGGCGGTCCTCGTATTTCGGCGGCATCCAGATCGGCTCCAATTTCGGCCTGACACCCGGCTTCAACCGCAACCCGATTCCGGTGATCAGCGGCGAGACGCGCACGCCGTCGACGGTGCAGCTGTATGTCAACAACGTGCTGCGCCAGACTGCCCGCGTGCCTTCAGGGCCCTTCACGCTGGACAACCTGCCGGTGGTCTCGGGCAATGGCGAGGTGTCGGTGGTTGTGCGCGACGTGCTTGGCCGCGAAACCGTCATCACCCAGCCGTTTTTCGTGACTTCCGACCTGCTGGCACCGGGCATCAATGACTGGAGCGCCGAGTTCGGCAAACTGCGGCTGAACCTGGGGGCCGTGAGCAACGACTACGGCGCCACCTTTGGCTCCGGCATGTGGCGCCGCGGCATCACCAACGGCTTCACGCTGGAGGGCCGGGCCGAGCGCACTGCGGAGCTGAGTACGCTGGGCGCGTCCGCAGTGGTCGCCCTGGGCGGCAAATACCTGGGGCGCGTGGGCGTGACCACCAGCGACGACCTGGTGCTGGGCCGGGGCCAGCGATGGCTGGCGGGGATGGACTGGCAAAACCGCGACCGCTCCTGGACAGTGGCCGTCGAAAAGAACTCCCGCCATTTCATCGGACTGGGTGACGCCCGCGATGGCATTCCCATGCGGCTGCAGTTCTCCGGCCAGGCGGGCTTCTCCCTGGGCGCGCTCGGCAGCCTGGGCGCGGGCTTTGTGCTGCAGCATCCCTATGACGGCGATCGGGTCCAGGTGCTGAGCCTGAACCACAACGTTGAGTTGCGAAACCGCTGGCGGCTGGGCACCAGTCTTTCACGCGTCTACGGCCCCACGGCATCGGGCTTTACCGCCAGCGTCACGCTCAGCATCCCGCTGGACAAGCGCACCTCCAGTGCGTTCGCCGCCCAGTACCGGGCACAGCAAACGGAGTTCAATGCCAGTGCAGCCCGCTCGCCCGAAGGCATCTACGGAACCGCCTGGCGCCTGACGGCCAGCCAGACTGACCGCCTGCGGGCCGAAGGTGCGGCCTATCACTTCGGTGCCAGCGGCATCTATTCGGGCGAGGTCAGCACCTCGGGCGGCCAGACCAACATGCGTTTGGGCGCCAATGGCGCGCTGCTGTTGGCGGGGGGCAAGCTTGCCGGCCTGCAGCGCTTTGACACCAGCGCCGCGCTGGTGGAAGTGCCGGGATACCCGGACATCGGTGTCGGCCTGGGCGGGCGGATCACCACCAGGACGGACGCCAGCGGACGCGCCCTGGTCACCGGCCTCAATGCCTACCAGGGCAATCCCGTGCAGCTGTCCGCCGACGACCTGCCCATAACCGCAGAGATCGACAACATCGAACAGACCACCGTACCGGCCAGCCGAAGTGTCACGCGCGTCACATTCAACGTGCGCGGCGGCCGGGGCGCGCTGATCCGCGTGGTACTGGATGACGGCCAGCCCGCGCCCGTCGGCTCGGTCATCCGGCTGCAGGGCGAAGACCGCGAATTCCTTCTGAGCCGGCGCGGCGAAGCCTATGTGACCGGGCTGAAGGAGTCCAACGCCCTGGTCTTCACCTGGAAGGGCAAGTCCTGCCCCCTCATGGTCACGCTGCCCTCAGGCGGCGTTGACGACATTGCCCGCGTTGGCCCCATCAGCTGTCAAGGAGTCGAACGATGAAGCGCTTTTACCTGTATTGCGCACCCAGCCTGGCCGTGGCGGCGATGCTGGCACCTGCCGCCGCCTCAGCCCAGACCGCCGTCAACTGCACCCTGGTCGCGCCGTCGTTCTCCGGCGCCTATGTGGATTCGGCCGACCTCAGCCAGCAAGGCACCTTCACCATCAACTGCACCCGCTCCTCCAAGGGCAAGCTGACCGTGCTGGTGCGCCTGATCCTGTCGCAGGCCGCAGTGGGACAGACCATGTCAACGTCCTACCCGGACACCCTGAACTACAACATCTACCGCGACGCCGGCTACACCTACCTCTGGACGACCGGACCCGAGGCCGCCACCGGGGCCACAGGCGTGGAGTCCTCCGTTGTGTTCACCGGCAACAGCACAGCCGCCTCGGCGACCCTGACCGGCTACCACCGCATACCGCTGGGCCAGATCGGCAAGGCTGCGGGCACCTACACCAGCAACCTGACGGCCACGCTGCAGGAAATCAACAGCGCCGGCACCGTGCTGCAGACCCTGGGCACCGCCACAGTCAGCTCCCAGGCCACGGTGGCCAAAGGCTGCAGCTTCGGCGCCGTCGTGCCCAGCTACGCGCTGACCTACCAGGCCTTCAGGGCCACCGACCTGACAGACACCAGCAAGAGCGTGGACGTGACCTGCACCAAGGGCACCAGCTACACCATGACCCTGGACCGCATGCTGGACGTGGTGCCGACCGTCGGACTGACCTACAGCATCGTGTTCACCAGTTCGGGCGGTGCGTCGGTGTCCAGCGTGTCCAGCTCGGGCACGGCGGCCACCAACTACGGGCTCACGCTGAACCTGCCTGCGGCCCAGGCCGGCTCCTGCAACACGGGCAGCTGCACCGGCACCAGCATCCGCACGATCACCGTCACCTACTGACCCCACGGGTTCAGCGCGGGATGGACTCCACCTCTTTGGTCCAGCGCTCGATCAGGCGGCGGCGCTCGGCGGCCGATCCGTACCTGGCAAAGTCATAGTTGATGAGCTTGACGCCGTCCATGGACGGGATGCGTGCATCAGGCTTGAAGGTCTTGTTGGCCGGCGCCTGCAGGCTGCCCGCGCGACCGCCCACGGCCTGGCCCTCGGCGCTCATGAGGAAGTTGTAGTAACGCTGCGCGGCTTCCTTGTTGCGCGCACCCTTGACGATGGCGATGCCGCCCACTTCATAGCCCGTACCTTCACAGGGGGCCGCGGTCTTGACGGGGTATTTGTCGTGGCGCCACTTGTCAAAGCCGAAAATGAAGCTCACGCCGATGCCGACTTCGCCCTTGGCCACGTTGGGCGCCTGGGCCTGGCCGCTGCGGGTGTAGTTGGACACGTTGCGGTGCAGCTTCTTGAGGTAATCAAAAGCGGCGTCTTCGCCCATGATCTGCACCAGCGCCGCGATCACGGTATAGGCCGTGCCGCTGGTGGCCGGGTGCGAAATCTCGATCTCGCCCTTGTATTCGGGCTTGACCAGGTCAGCCCAGCATTTGGGCTCGGCCAGCTTCTTTTTGGCCAGCACGTCGGTGTTGAAACCAAAGCCGATCGCGCTGGTATAGAAGCCGCCAACCTGGTCCCTGGACAACGTGTACTGCCGCTGGGCCCAGTCGTACAGCTGGTTGTAGCTGGGCGGACGATAGGCCTCGAGCAAGCCCTGTTCAGCCGCCTGCAGGAACGGGTCGCCGGTGCCGCCCCACCAGATGTCGGTCTTGGGGTTGGCGGCTTCGGCACGCAACTGGGCAGCGATCTCGCCGGTGCCCTTGTGCGCCTGGTTGACCTTGATGCCGGTGGCACGTGTGAATTCGGTGGCGGCCAGCTCGCACCAGGATGCGTCGGTGCTGCACAGAGCGTTGACGGTTCCGGTCTGGGCCTGCGCGATGCCGGCCAGACCGCCTGCGATGGCTACCGATGCAATGATTCGAGTGATGTGGAATTTCATGGTATCTCCTTGTTCCCGCCGACATTAAGCACCAGCCTGCACACCATCGCAAAGCGGTGAAAGCCCCGATCCAGCGTCACCAGCCCAGGCATGGTCACGCGGCAAATCCCCCAGGATGGTCCCTCAGAACCGCTCGGTCACTCCCAGGTACCGCCACTGCCCCACGGGCAGCTGCCCCAGTACCACCCGGCCGATGCGGATGCGCTTGAGCCCCACCACCTTCAGTCCCACCTGCTCACACATGCGGCGGATCTGGCGCTTCTTGCCTTCGGTCAGGACAAAGCGCAGCTGCTCGGGGTTTTGCCAGTCCACCTGGGCGCGTTTGAGCGGCTGGCCGTCCAGGCTCAGGCCGTGGCGCAACCGCGCCAGCTGCGCCGGCGGAAACACCTTCTGCACATCGGCGGCCACCTCGCCCTGCGGGCCGGCCCAGGTCACACGCACCAGGTATTCCTTTTCAGTGCCGGAATCTTCCCCGATCAGCTGGCGCGCCACACGACCGTCCTGCGTCAGCACCAGCAGGCCGACCGAGTCGATGTCCAGCCGGCCGGCCGGCGCCAGCCCACGCAGCTGGCCGGGTGCAAAGCGCGTCTTCGAGGCGTCGCCCTTCCAGTGGTTGCGGGCCTGCACCAGGGTCACGGCGGGCTCATGACCGTCTTCGGCCTGGCCGCTGACGTAGCCCATGGGCTTGTGCAGCAGGATGGTGACCTGCTGCTGTTGCTGGCCCCGGGCTTTCGGGTCCACTTCAATGCGGGCATCGGCAGCCACCTGCAGGCCCATCGGCGCGACCTGGCCGTTCACGCGGACCCAACCTCTGGCGATCCAGTCATCGGCCTCGCGGCGCGAGCACAGGCCCAGCTCGGCCATGCGTTTGTTCAGGCGGGAAGTAGCGGCGGGTTCGGTCATTCAGGCGGTCTGTTTGTGGCGCACGGCCATGGCTGGGGCGCCTATTGTCTTAGAGGTCACGCTCGAGCGCAGAGCGCCCAGGTCCAGGATGCGCAGGCCGCCGTATTCCACCCGGATGCTGCCCTGCGCCTCCAGCGCTGCCAGGGCTTCGTTCACACGCTGGCGCGACAGCCCCACCAGGTAAGCCAGCTCCTGCTGCGTGATGCGCAGGATTTCACCCACGCCGGGGAACAGCACGGGGTTGAACAGGGCCGCCAGACTGCGCGCCACCCGCACGTCGGGGTTGTTCATGCGATCGATTTCGCGGGCGGCGATGAACTGGCCCAGCCGCTCGTTGAGCTGGTTCATGACAAACCGGTTGAAGCCGATCGAATGGTCCAGCAGCCAGTGAAAGGTATCCACCGGCAGGCCGGCCACCACGCTCTTGCGCAGCGCCTGGATGTTGTAGCGGTAGGCCTCACGCTTGAGCGCCGTGCCTTCGCCAAACCAGCCCCCAGGCGGCAGGCCGCTGAAAGTGATGCTCTGGCCCTGCGCGTTGTCGCTGCTCATCTTGAGCAGTCCTTCGACAACGCCAAACCAGTACGTCACCGGCTTGCCCAGACGGCACACGTGGTCCCCCGGCAGGGCGTCGCCCACCATCAGCTGCGCCACCGCATGGCTGCGCTCCGCCGGCTGCAATAGCTGCAGCCAGGGAATGCCCGCCAGTTCGTCGGCTGTCGGAGAGCGCCTGCGCTGGTGCAGCGAAAGGTCGGAGGACATGGCGAAAGAATCCTTTCAGGTTCGGGAAAGTCCCAACAGGGGCGACCCGGTGATTGTCGTCGAAAGGACAAAATTCCGTCAATCTCAGTCCTAGCATCGCCGGCCTGAGTTCGCGCTTCTGAAGGACCCTCCATGACACAGCACGCTTTCCCGACCCTGCCCCGACGCACGCTGCTTGGCAGCCTGGCCGCATGGCCCCTGCTGGCGCATCTGCCTGCGCAGGCGCAGGACAACACGCCCTTGAAAATCTGCCAGTCGATCGCGTTGAGCGGCCCGCTGGGTGACCTGGGCCAGGCCATGCACCAGGGCGCGCGCGCCTGCTTTGCAGCCGTCAATGCGGCCGGAGGTGTGAACGGCCGCAAGATCGAGCTGGCGGTGCTGGACGACGGCTATGACGTCAAGCGCGCGCTCGCCAACGTGGATACGTTTCTGGCCGACAAGTCCGCTTTTGCCCTGTTCAACTGCATGGGCACGCCGATGATCGAGGCCATGCTGCCCAAGGTCATCGAGTCGGGCATCCCGTTCTTTGCACCGTTCAGCGGCGCACTGCTGGCGCGGCCCAAGGTCCGCAATGTGATGAACATCCGTGCCAGCTACCCCGACGAAGCGGAGCAGCTGATCCAGCATCTGTCCACCATCGGGATCAAGCGCATCGCCATCGCCTACCAGAACAATGCCTTCGGCAAGGAGGTCTACGAAGGCGCTCGCCTGGCCATGGAAAAACACAGGATCAGCGGCGCCACCGCCGTCACGGTGGAAAACAACGGCTCAGACGCGGCGACGGCGGCCGCCACGCTGGCCGCAGCCAACCCCGAGGCCGTGCTGGTCGGGCTGGCGGGCAAACCCACGATCGACTTCGTCAAGGCCATCCGCCAGCAACGCCGTGGCCTGCCCCTGTACGCGCTGTCCATCATGGGCTCGGCGGCCACGTTGAAGGCCCTGGGTGACGACGCCACCGGCATTGCGGTGACGCAGGTGGTCCCCTCACCAGTGAACACCGTGGTGCCGGTGGTGCGCGAGTTCCAGCAGGCCTGGAAGGCCGCAGGCGTGACGCTGGAGCCGTCCCACCTGGCCCTGGAGGGCTATATCAATGCCCGCGTGTTCACCGAAGCCCTGCGCCGCGCCGGCCGCAACCCGACACGCGCAGCGTTCATGGATGCCACCTGGGGCCTCAAGCGTCTGGACATCGGCGGCTTTGAGGCCAGCTTCACCGAACCGGGTCGCAATGCCTCGCGCTTTGTGGAACTGACCATGGTGGGCCGTGACGGCCGGTTCATCCGCTGAACGCATCTCGGGCCGGCAAGGGACTCCCCTACTAGGACTATCCCGCAAATTGTCGGCGCGAAGACAACATGACGTCAAAGCCGGGGCTAGCATCCAGCCCAGTTGATCAAAAAAGAATGGTTCAAGCCCCCATGGAGACAACCTTTCCCCAACTGCTCGCGCAACATGCGCAAGCCAGGCCCTCGGCGCCAGCCATGCGCGAGAAGGAATACGGCATCTGGCAGACCACCAGCTGGTCGGGGCTGGCCACGCTGGTCAACCAGATTGCGTGCGGGCTGCACCAGGCCGGCCTTGCGCGCGGCGAACACATGGTGCTGGTCGGCAGCAACCGCCCGCGGCTGTACGCGACCATGCTGGCCGTGCAGTCGCTGGGCGCCATCCCGGTGCCGCTGTACCAGGATGCGGTGGCAGCCGAATGCATCTTCCCCATCAACAACGCCGAAGTCCGCTTCGCGTTTGCGGAGGATCAGGAACAGGTTGACAAGCTGCTGGAAGCGCGCGAGCAGTGTCCCCAGCTCGCCCACATCTTTTTCGACGATCCGCGCGGCCTGCGCAACTACACCGAGCCGGGCCTGACGTCGCTGGACGACCTGATTGAGAAAGGCGCCGCCTTCGCAGCGCAGCACCCCGGCTTTGTCCAGGCCGAGGCTGCCAGGGCCCGGCCGCATGATGTGGCCGCGATGTTCTTCACCTCCGGCACCACGGGCAATCCCAAGGGCGTGGTGCACACGCACAACACCCTGCTGAACCGCGCCCGCGCCGGCGCCGCGTTCGACAGGCTCAGGGGCAACGAAGAAGTCCTGGCCTACCTGCCCCCCGCCTGGATCGGGCAGAACATCTTCAGCTATGCGCAGTGGCTGGCCTGTGGCTATGTCGTGAACTGCCCTGAATCGGCAGCCACCGTGATGATCGACCTGAAAGAGGTTGGTCCCACCTACTACTTTGCACCGCCGC
>CAZUJD010000120.1:0-9086 GCA_964620025.1 uncultured Ramlibacter sp.
GGGGAGCGGAAAGAGTCCGCCAGCTGCATGAAGTACTGGCGGTCCATCTGGGGCCGCTCGAACATCTTTGAGGCCACAGGAAACTCGCGCTCATTGATGCTCAGGTACCTGAAGATTTCTTCTGCAAACCGCTCGGGGAACTCTCCGTCATAACGGCGAACAAGGGCCACTCCTTCGTCCCGGGTGATGTCGCCCGAGCGGACTTCCTGGGCAGCATCGTAGGTTGCGCGGCCAATGCCGAACTTGGTGAAAGTGGTGTAGTAGTGAAAATCGTCGATGCGGTCGTCGATACTGTTGTATTTGCTGTAAGTACCGGGCGTGCGCTCGGGCGAGGCCTCGAATCCACCATGCTCCACCGCATAGTAGTAGCAGCTTTGCGGATGCCATTTCAGGTAGTAGCCTAGGTAATGGACTTCAACCTGTTTGCGCTTGATTTCCACAGGGTTGGCAGGCAGGTAGGGCAAAAGGTCCTGCTCCTCCAACCCGAAGTCAGCCTGAAGGCTCGCCACCGAGGTGCCCCCCAGATAGATATTTGACTTGTCCTGCGCTGTGAAATAGGACCAGTCCCGCTGCGCCGACTGGGTGTCGCCGATCGGGTTGCCGTATTCCGCCTCGTTCTCGCCATAGACCACGAAGGGGATGTCGTGCAACAGGGCCATTTTGGGCGCCAGCGACTTCTGCCCGAACATGAAAGGCTGGAACGGATGGAACAGGTTTTCCACAGCCAGCCGGGTCAGCAAACGGTGCACGCGGCCATTGGGTGTCATGAGGTAGTTGTCGAAGCCCGCATGCAGCCAGGATTCGAAGTTCTTCCAGCCCCAGTCGGTGTGGATGTGCGGGGCCCAGGTCACCGTCAGAGGATGCATGCCAAATCGTGTCTTAAGGACATGCGACGCGTAGAAGCTGTCCTTGCCGCCAGAACCGGGCAGCAGGCAGTCATAGCCGGATTTGCTGCGAAACCGGTCGCACAGGGCCGCCAGCTGGTCCTCCCTGTCTTTCCAGTTGATGGTGCCCTGCTTCTGTTCAGCGAAGCGGCAGGCGTCGCAAACGCCTTCATCGTCGAACACAATCGTGGCCTTCTTGCTGGCTTTGGTATGTTCGTACTCGACGGCCGAGTTCGGCCGCTGGTTAGAAATGACGCAACGCCGGCAGAAATGAACGTAGCGGGGCAGTCCGTACCGGACAAGGGCCTCGTCCTGGCCGACCTCGAAATCGGAATATTCAACTGTTGTCGGCGCGGGTATCAGGCTCATGAAGGGGTCAGTAGGAGTTGAGAGGCCAGGGCGGACAAGGGGAACAGTCATAACGGCCCGGCGGCGTGACTGACGTCTGGACAAATTATAGAAATACCTCAGGCCTGACCATCAAAACGACCTACCATCAAGACCGTGTCGCTCAGACCGGCTTCGTCCAGGGTCTGTTGCAGGGCCGGCGCAGCGTCAAGAATGGCGTCCAGGAAATCTGGTACGGCCTGCCCGGCCGGCAGGCTGCTAAGGCCGGTCATGACCAGGTCCTGGAAGTCCTGTCCGAACAGCCAAAGCGCCCGCGGTGACACGCCAGCCTGTCGCAGCAGGTCTGACAGTGACCGGTCGGTAAATACATGCAGGTGGTCGGGCGGACAGATATGACGCGCACTCAGGTGAGGGAAAAGCAGGTTGCTCAGTGAGCTGACGCTCGGGTGGCGCGGCACCTCCACCACCAGCCAAGTGCCCGTCCGGACGCCAGCCGCGATGGCCCGCAGCAACCCTGCGGGATCTTCGACATGCTCAACCACATTGAACAGAGACACAACCCGGGCCTGGCGCATCAGGGCACTGGAGTTGTCGCCGGTGACGAAGGCCTGCTCTACTTCCAGTGCATGTGCGCGCGCGAATTCGACAAACTGGGCGTCGGCCTCAATCCCGCGCGCGGTCCAGCCCGCTTCACGGGCAGCGGCCAGCACCTCACCGGTGCCACAACCCACATCCAGCCATTCGCCTGCAGCACCACCAACCACGCTGCTCACGAAGTCCACCTTGGGCCGGCCAATCAGGGCCGTTCGTCGGATGAAAAGAGATTCATCCAGATAAATCTTGGACTGGCTGGAGGCCGCTGCTTCCCCCTCAGGATGGGCATATAGCGCCTGCACCTCATCAGAGGCCGGAGCCAGGCGGCTATAGAGATGGGTACAGGCATTGCATTCCAGGTAACCGACACCATGCACTGACAGGACTTCCCGCGAGGTGCGCTCCCCACACAAGGGGCAATCCGTACGCACCATTGAGCGGGCTACAAACCGTGCCGCCAGCCGGGCCTGATCGGCGGCAATACCCTGGCGCCATGCGGCGTCCCGATTGAGCTGCCGCACATCGAAAGGCTTGCCGAACCGAAGGGACACAGCGCCACCCCAGACACTCTGCAGCCTGTGATTCGCAGCAGGATTCATGGATAGGGTAGGGGCAGTCAATTGAGGAACTCCGTGGATTCATGCCACCAGGCTTTTCAAGACGTTCACCACCCTGACCGTGGCCAGGGTTTCCCGGATGACCGGTGGTGCAACGGCTTTGGACAATGATTCAATCACATGAGTCAGCGTAGCCAGTGTGGCGGGCTGCGCAATGGACATCCGGGCATAGGGCACGGCATCTTCAAAAATGGAGCCAGCCACTTGCACAACGGGCTTGCCCAGCAAATGCGCTTCAAGTCCCACGGTCGAAGTCAGCGTGCAGACCGCGTCACAGGCATGCAGAAGTTCCGTAAGCGGCCAGTTCTGCCCGGTCAACACCACGTGACTGTGCAACGGCAATTGCGGAGGTGCTTCACTGGGATGGGGCCGTACTGCCAGCGTCCAGCCACTGCTGTTGATGATCCATCTGGTCAGAGTCCGCAAAACTTCAGCTGGCAGCTCTGGATTGCCAGCCACACCGGGGCGCCACGGATGGAATGAAGGCTCCACATGCGAGGCCCACAATAGTACGCGCCGCTGCGGATCACCCAACCGCCGCCGTACGTCAGCCACACGATCCGGATCAACTCGTGAAAACAGGCGGTCAAAAGCGGGATTGCCAGTCACCACCACTTCCTCATCGGTGCGTTCCATGTCCAGCAGGGACTGTTTCACGGCCTCGTTGAGCACGCACACCCGGTCAGCAAATCCGGCGCGACCAATCCAGCGCTTTTCGTCCACGGCGAACAGGTCTACCATGCAAGCCGAAGGGATACCCAAGTTTCGAGCGGCCATCAGGGCTGCGCGCTCCGCACGGGGAGAATTGGTAGCGCATACCAATTGGGGCCGGATCTGGCGCAACACCCGCTCTAGAAACTGCACGGGCAGAAATGCGGCTCGACCCACGTCCCGGTAAGCGGCTTCGGCCTGCACCAGACCCTGCACCTGCGCGAGGTCTGCCAGTGACATCCCGAGATAGGCCGCCGATTCCTCGGCGTCGACCGATGGATTGGGCAACTGCGCCGCCATACGCGCACCTTGCTCCAGCCAGGACTTGTCATTGGCCAGTACAAAATCGCTGAAGCCGACGGTCTTCAGTCCGGCCGCGCGGGCAACGGGGCCCGCCGTGGTGAGCGCAAGCACCACCGGCTCGCACAAACCCAGCTCGCGTGCGCGCTGAGCCACCGGCACCACCATGGACACGTGACCGCCCCCATATGCGACGAACAGCCAGACAGGCAGGCTCATGGATTGACGCGGTCCCATTGCGCAAGTGCCGCCAGTGCCCGCAGTTCACGAGTGAAGTTAGCGCTGCCCCGGGTGTGGCGTTGCAACATGTCCTCAATCGCTTCTGCCCTGAAGGTGCGGCGCAACAGTTCGCTGCCTTGCAACGTCTGGCGCAACCAGTCACGGCTTTCGCGCCGGAACCAGTCGCCTACTGGCACTGTGAACATCTGCTTGCGGCGGTGGGCAAGGTCTTCGCCGATCAGGGGCGCTGCCGCCTTTTTGTACCAGTGCTTCTTGTCGCCGTCACGCAGCTTGGTGTCTCCGGGAGAGCGGAATGCAAACTCCATCATGCGCCAGTCCAGGAAAGGCGTTCGGGCCTCGATCGACACGGCCATGCCCATGCGGTCCGGCTTGATCAGGTTGTTGCCGGGCAACAGCTGCTGCATGTCCAGGTACAAGGCCTGGTTGATCCGGTCGAAATGCGATGCCTCGTCCAGCCAGGGTCGGGCCGCCATGTCAAAACTGTCCAGGCCCTCGAGTTGCCGGGCCACATGCGGCAGGTAGAGCGACTGTTTGGCTTCGGGCGAGAACAGCGAGATGGAATCGAAGTACTGCCTGCGAAAGCTGGCCGAATCCAGCGACTGCGCATCGGGGCGTCCGAAAAACTCGGCGTACTTGTCGTAACCGGCGAACAGCTCATCTCCGCCGTCACCGGTCAGAACGACCTTGACATGCCGCGCCGCCAACTCGCTGACCCTCAGGGTGGGCATGAAAGAGGCATCTCCATGCGGCTGATCCAGATGCCACAGCACCTGCGGCCAGCGGTCCAGCATGTTCAACTCGGCCACTTCGCTGGTGTGGTCGCAGCCAAAGCGGCGGGCCGCTTCGGCGGCATGGGCTGATTCGTCGTACCGCGGGTCGGCAAAACCGATACAGAAAGTGCGGACTGGCCGGTCCACATGCCGGGCCATCAAGCCCACAATGGTGGACGAATCCACGCCGCCCGACAGGAAAGCGCCCCAGGGCACATCGGCCCGCAGGCGGATGCGGGTGGCGTCGTCCAGGATCGACATGAACTCCTCGGCCCAGGAACCGAACTCTTGGTGTCGGGGCTGCTGATGCGACAGGTTCCACCACCGGTGGATGCGCGCACCCGCACGGTCCACCCGCATCCAGGTGCCTGGCATGACATGGCGTACGCCCTGCCATACTGTCCAAGGCAGCGGGATGTAGTTGAAACTCAGGTAGTGATGGATGGCCTCCAGATCCAGTCCGGGTGGCTCGAGGCCGGTCAGATCCCGGGGCAGGATCGCCTTGAGCTCGGATGCGAACACCAGTCGCGTGCCGTTGTCGCGCACATACAGTGGCTTCACCCCGATACGGTCTCGCACCAAGTACAACGCATCATCACGCTGGTCATCTATCGCAATGGCAAACATGCCATTGAGCTTGCTGACAAACGAGATGCCCTCCCGCTCGTACAAGCGCAGAATCACCTCGGTGTCGGATTGCGTTTTTAGTGTGACCCCAGCTCTGCGCAGTTCCTGGGCAAGCTCAACGTAATTGAATATCTCGCCGTTCTGCACCACGGCAATCTGGCCATCATCTGATACGAAGGGCTGGTGCCCTCCCCCAATGTCAATGATAGACAGCCGACGGTTGCCGATGGCCATGCCCCGAGTCGGCTGGTGCCGGATGCCCTCGTCGTCGGGGCCGCGGTGCCGCAGGCTGCGGGCCATGCCCAGCAGGGCGGAATCAGGCAGGGGCTGACTCAACCGGTCCCAGTAACCAAATATTCCGCACATCAGTTGCTGGCCTTTCCGCTCAAGCGCGTCAGGGTGCTTGCCATGATGCGAAGGTCCATCAACAAGCTCCTCTCACGCACATAGCGCAGATCAGCCTCGGTCCTCTGCGCATGGGTGCACTCGGAGCGGTACAGGACTTGCGCCAACCCCGTGATGCCGGGTCTCACACTGCAACGCTGTTGCCATTGGGCGTCGCTGTACAGGCCACGTTGCGCGGGGACATCCGGTCGCGGCCCGACCAGGCTCATATCGCCCAGCAGGACGTTCAGGATCTGCGGCAGTTCATCAATGCTGGTGCGCCGCAGGATCTTGCCCACGCGGGTGATGCGAGGGTCGTTTTCAGCCGTGTGCCAGGGGCCGACGCGGTCCGCGTTGACCACCATGCTGCGGAACTTGTACATATTGAACTCTCGTCCATCCAGTCCGATCCGGACATGCCGGAAGAGGATGGGCAGGCCACTGTTGGTCCAGACAGCCACCGCGGCGAGCAGCAGCAATGGCGAGAGTACTGCCAGCGCAGCCAGCGAAATCAGCACATCCACTAGGCGCTTCATGCTGATGCCACCTTGAATCGCTGGCTGGCAGCGATTTCGGCGATGCGCCCGTGAATGCGGGACCTGTCCGCTTCGATTTGCCTGGCGGGTGCACCGGCCAGCTGCTGTTCGGCATGACGCAGGGCGGAGACCTCCGACTCGAACGAGGTCTGTGAGTCGCTGCGATGGAAGGTACGGGAGAGAATTACGGCGCTGGAACCCAGCCGTACATGTTCGGCCAGCACATCACGGCCCGGCAAAAGCCCTTCATCCAGACGAGCAATGCCGCCAAATCCGAAGCGCAACCCCTTCCCCCGGGCAATACTGGCTACGCGGTCTATATGACCAAGGACAAGCGGCTCGAACATGAAACTGCAGCCCAGGGACAGATGCAGATCGTTGAGCCCGACAAACACTTCGGCCAGCCCCGGCAAGCCAACCCACTGAGGCATGGTTTGCAGGGCACCGGCTGTCTCGAGCAGGGGCACCACTGGCACCCGGCCGTCCACGATGCGCAGGAACTCATCGAGCTCATGCGGAGCGGAAAACATGGGCAGCATCAGCAAATCGGCACCCTGGGCCAGCACCGCATTGACTTCTTGCGACGTATTGGAGTTCAGTGGATTGACGCGAACCATCAGCCGGGCACTGTGCAGCACCGATTTGATCCGGCCCACGTCTTCCATTGCATGCGAGCTGATGAAGCTGGCCTGCCCAGCCTGGCGTTCAGATTTGCCCAGCCGCTCCAGATCGACCCACAGCCGCAGCCCCGGCAAAGCGTCGCAGCGACGCGCGAAATCTGGGTCGTTGGTTATCTGGAACAGTTCAATCATTGTGTGATGCGGGGAATTATCGCCTCAGGAAATGACGCAGTTCGGCATCTGACGCCCACACCCCGCCCATCAGTACAACAACGGCCAGTACTGACAGTCCAAGCTGTGCGGCCAGGGGAAGCACTAGCAGGCTCACCTCAAACTGAATCAAGGCCATGGCAACCAGACCCAGCAACCCCAGCATCAT
Organism: uncultured Ramlibacter sp.; assembly: GCA_964620025.1. Taxonomy (GTDB): domain Bacteria; phylum Pseudomonadota; class Gammaproteobacteria; order Burkholderiales; family Burkholderiaceae_C; genus RAM1. The sequence continues at coordinate 7,011 of CAZUJD010000120.1, forward strand.
GGTCATGGACCTCCAGGGCAGCCAGGCTCTGGCCTGCACTCCCAGCAGGGCCACCAATGACACGGCAACTCCCCACTGCGCAGCATTGAGCAGCGCCATCAGTCTTGCCCCGTCGCTGTTAGCCCAGGGATGCAGCAACAACAGGAACGCCAGGGCCGCGCCATAGGCAAGGGCTACGCAACGCAGTCGTCCCAACGTGGCCAGGACGACCAGGGCCACGGCCGTCAGCCCCTGTGGTAACAGTCCCCAGGCGCCGACCCGGCTCCATGATGCGATGTCCATCAGGCCCTGCGGGCCCATGCGCCCCCAACCAAACAGCAGTTCAGCCGCTGCTGTGGCACCCACCAGCAAACCGGCGGCGGCCGCGCAGGCCAGCGCCCAGGCCAGTGAGAACGCGCTGCGCACGGCCGTTGCAGGGTTGTCATTGCGGGCAAAGGCCTGCGTAATCACCGGGAACGCCAGACTGGCAGCCATCTGCACGGCCAGCACCAACGGCAGCTCGACCAGCTTCCAGGCGTAGTTGAAAGTGGCCAGGGCCCCTTCACCCGACTGGGAGGCCATTGAGCGCGCCGCAAAAGGCAGGGCAAGTGGCAGGCCGGCCGCAAGAATGGCCCACACCCAGATCATCCTGGCTGGCACCTCGCCCGGCCCCTGGGCAGGTTCAGCGTAGACGCCCGAACCGTTGGCTACAGCAGCCGGAAGTCGCCAGCGAAGCCAGAGCAGCCGCAGCAGCGACGCCGTCAGCAAAGCCCCCCCCATCTGCGTGATCGCAGACACTGTTTGCTGGCTCATTGCAAGCCAGACCAAGGCAACCACCAGCACAGCATTAATCACCAAATTGGCACCGTACATGCCAATGAAATCACGTTCGTGTTGCAGCCGGGCGGTCCACAGTGCCGCCAGCAGGGCAGCAGGCAGCGCCAGACCGCTCCACCACAACGCCCTGTCGGCACCGGGGACCTGATGCCCCTGCAAGCCGGGCACCAGCCAGTCCATCAGGTATACGGCCAGCGGCAGCAGGCACAACCCCATCAGCACTCCCGCCGTCAGCAGCCGCGCCCCCACCAGGCGCTGACTGACGACCACACTCTGGGCATCCTGACGGGCCCAGTGAGGCAACAACACATAAGCCAGTGCGCCCCCTGCAACCAGCCCGGCCAGCCAGTCGGGGAACATCAACATCAACACAACCACATCAGCCTGAGCCGACGTGCCAAACGCCGCAGCCTGTGCCGACTCGCGTGCAACCCCCAGGAGACGGCTGAACAGCAGCAATGTCAGCGAAACAAGACCGGATTTGAGGAACATGACATTGATTATCTAGGGGGTCTAACCAGTGGGATCGAGCACCGCTCGCCAAAAAACTAAAATAGCGGGTTTTGGCCACATTTGGTGGTCCTCACTGCCCTGCCCCATGTCCCAGAACAACACACCCCAAACCGCCCCTGAACAGCCGGCCACCGACGACAACCAGCTCATCGCCGAGCGTCGGGAAAAGCTCAAGGTTATCCGTCAGGCGCAGCAGGACGGCAAGGGCGTGGCCTTTCCCAACGATTTCAAGCCCGGCGACCGCGCCGCTGCGCTGCAGGCCGCCCATGGCGACAAGACGCCCGAAGTGCTGCTGGAAGAAGGCACCACAGCCAGCGTGGCCGGACGCATGATGCTCAAGCGCGTGATGGGCAAGGCCAGCTTTGCCACGCTGCAGGATGCCACCGGCCGCTTCCAGATCTATGTGACCCGGGACGACGTGGGTGAAGACGTTTATGCCGCTTTCAAGCACTGGGACCTGGGCGACATCGTGGCCTGCGAAGGCAAGGTGTTCAAGACACGTACCGGGGAGCTGTCGCTGCACGCCAGCCGGGTGCGCCTGCTGACCAAGAGCCTGCGCCCCATGCCGGACAAGTTCCATGGCGTGGCCGACCAGGAGGTGAAATACCGTCAGCGCTATATCGACCTGATGATGGACGAGCATGCGCGCAACCGTTTCAAGGCGCGCAGCAAGGCGGTGAGTTCCATCCGTGATTTCATGGTGTCGCACGGTTTCCTGGAAGTGGAAACGCCCATGCTGCACCCGAT
>CAZUJD010000121.1:0-8972 GCA_964620025.1 uncultured Ramlibacter sp.
TGTACAGCCAGTGCGCCGCCACCCCTGATTCAGCCACCACGTGCATGGCCTCGGTGCGCATCTGGAACTCCACGTTCACGCCCGACGGACCCACCAGCGTGGTGTGCAGCGACTGGTAGCCGTTGAGCTTGGGAATCGCAATGTGGTCCTTGAACTTGCCCGGCACAGGCTTGTACATCTGGTGCAGGATGCCCAGGGCGGTGTAGCAGTCCACCACCGACGGCACGATCACCCGAAAGCCGTAGATGTCGGTCACCTGGGCAAAGCTCAGGTGCTTCTCGTCCATCTTGCGGTAGATGGAATGCAGTGTCTTTTCGCGCCCCGAGATGCGCACCCTCATGCCGGCACCTTCGAAAGCGGCTTCCACCTCGCGCTGCACCTTCTGGATGAGGTCGCGCCGGCGGTTGCGTGCCTTGGTCACGGCCTTGGACAGCACCTGGTAGCGCCAGGGCCGCAGGTGGCGGAACGACAGGTCCTGCAGCTCGCGGTAGGTCTGGTTCAGGCCCAGCCGGTGGGCGATGGGGGCGTAGATCTCCAGCGTCTCGGACGAGATGCGGCCCCATTTCTGGCGCGGCACGTCGTCCAGCGTGCGCATGTTGTGCGTGCGGTCGGCCAGTTTGATGAGGATGACACGCACATCTCGCGCCATGGCCAGCAGCATCTTGCGAAACGACTCTGCCTGGTTTTCCTCTCGGGTGTTGAATTGCAGCTTGTCCAGCTTGGTCAGGCCGTCCACGAGTTCGGCGACCGGCGCGCCAAAGCGCTCGATCAACTCGGGTTTGGTGACCCCGCAATCCTCGATGGCATCGTGCAGCAAGGCGGCCATGAGGGCCTGGGCGTCCAGCTTCCATTCGGCGCACTGGGCCGCGACGGCAATCGGGTGGGTGATGTAGGGCTCGCCGCTGGCCCGGATCTGGCCCAGGTGGGCCTCATCGGCAAAGCGGTAGGCGCGGCGCACCAGGTCGACATCGGCGCTGTCCAGGTAGTCGAGCCGGTCGGTCAGCGCGGCAAAACTGGCCGCCGCTGCGTTGGCTGCAGCAGGGCTGGGCAAAACCGGGGGTTTGCCTTTGCCAGAAGGGGGTTGCAGGACCGCGCTCATGTCCAAATGGTAACTTGCGCGCGCCAATGCAGTACTGCAAAACAAAAAAGCACCGCGCCGGCGGTGCTTTTTGCCTGGTAATCGCTTGTAAGCAGGCTTAACCCGGAACCTTTTTCAGCATTTCCAGGCCGATTTTGCCGTCGGCGATTTCGCGCAGGGCCGTCACGCCCGGCTTGTTCTTGCTTTCGATCTTGGCGGCATGGCCCTGGCTGAGCATTCGGGCGCGGTAGGTGGCCGCCAGCACCAGCTGGAAGCGGTTCGGGATCTTTTCGAGGCAGTCTTCGACGGTGATGCGGGCCATGGGAAATACTCCGGTGGATCAGGTGATATTGAGGGCCTGGAAGGTGTCGGCCCGGGCACGGCGCTGCGCCGTGTATTTGAGCCTCTGCGCATGAACAATGGCTTTCATGTCGAAGAGCGCGCGCTCAAATAACTCGTTGATTATAACGAAGTCGAATTCCGAGGCCTGGGCCATCTCCAGCGCAGCGTTTTTCAGGCGCAGCTCGATCACGTCGGGCGCGTCCTCGCCGCGGCGCTCCAGACGCGACCGCAGTTCTTCCCAACTGGGCGGCAGAATGAAAATCAGCACCGCATTGGCAAACACCTTCTTGATCTGGATTGCCCCCTGGAAATCAATTTCAAGGATCACGTCCGCGCCCTGGGCCACCCGGTCTTCGATGGCTTTTTTGGATGTCCCGTAGCGGTGGCCGTGCACATGGGCCCATTCCACAAACGCGTCGGCCAGCACCATGGCGTCGAATTCCTGCTGGGACACGAAAAAGTATTCACGGCCGTGTTTTTCCTGGCCGCGTGGTGCGCGGGTGGTGTGGGAGACGGAGGGCAGCACCCGGCCGTCAAGTTCCATCAATGCCTTGACCAGACTGGATTTGCCGGCCCCACTGGGGGCGGCCACGACAAACAGGTTTCCGGGGTAATCCATGGCGGGTTAGAGGCTACTCGATATTCTGTACCTGCTCGCGCATCTGCTCGATCAGGACCTTCATGTCCACAGAGATGCGGGTCAGTTCCAGGGCCGCAGACTTGGAGCCCATGGTGTTGGCTTCGCGGTGCAGTTCCTGGATCAGGAAGTCCAGGCGTTTGCCAATCTCGCCGCCTTTGGTAGCCAGGCGTTCGATTTCATCCAGGTGGGACGCCAGCCGGGTCAATTCCTCGGCCACGTCAATGCGGATGGCAAAGGCTGTGGCCTCCGTCAGGGCCCTGTCCTGCGCTGCCTCGGGCAAGGTGGCACCGGTGGCGCCGGCATCCTTGCTGGTCAGCGCCATGGCGTCCTTCCAGCGTTCCAGAAAGCGTGCGCGTTGCTGTTCAACCAGCTGGGGCACCAGCGGGCCGGCCTGCTGGGCCAGCGCGCGCAACTGGGCCACGTGGCCCTGGATCATGCCGGCCAGGCGGGCACCTTCGCGCTCGCGCGAGGCCATCAGTTCCTTGAGCGCGGTTCTGGCCAGCGCTGCCAGATCGTCGCCCAGGTCGGTGGTGGGCGGCTCGTCCGGGGTGGTCAGCCGCAGGACGTCGGCCACGCTCAGGGCCCGGGCGTCGGGCAACCAGGCGCGCACGTTGTCCTGCAGGCTGGACAGCCGCTGCAACAGGCGCGGCGACGGCTCAGGCAAATGGCCGGCCGAGCCGCTTTCCAGTGCCGCGCGTACTTCAACCTTGCCGCGCTTGAGCTTGCCGGTCAGCAGCTCGCGCAGCGTCGGCTCGAACGGCCGCAACTCATCGGGCAGTCGGAACGTCAGGTCGAGGAACCGGCTGTTCACCGAACGGATTTCCAGCCCCAGACGGTTGGCGGCCGGGGCTTTGGCTTCGCCGCCGGTACCGGCTGGCGCTGCGCTACGCTGGGCGCTCGCGTAGCCGGTCATGCTGTAAACTGGCATCGGGATATATAGAGAGATTGGGTGCGGAGCTGCGGAGAATACCGGGTTCCCGCCAGGACAAGGCCCCCTCACACCAAATTATGTCAAAGGTCAAACCCGCGCCGTTGCCGCCTGACACCGTGATTGGGGGTTATCGCGTGGTCCGCAAGCTGTCCTCCGGTGGATTCGGTGTGGTCTATCTGGCCGTAGACAACGAAGGCCAGCAGGTCGCCGTCAAGGAATACCTGCCCTCGTCCCTGGCCACCCGTGCCCCGGGCGAACTGCTGCCGCAGGTGCAGCCCGAAAAACTGTCGCTGTACCGGCTGGGGCTGAAGAGCTTCTTTGAAGAAGGCCGTTCGCTCGCGCAGATTTCGCATGCGTCGGTGGTGAGCGTGCTGAACTTCTTCCGCGAGAACGAGACCGTCTACATGGTCATGAACTACCTGGAGGGCGCCACCCTGCAGGACTTCATCATCACCGCGCGCGAGCTCAAGAAGCAGAAGGTCTTCCGCGAATCCACCATCCGCAGCCTGTTCGACGAGATCCTGCGGGGCTTGCGCATCGTGCACCAGCACAAGATGCTGCACCTGGACATCAAGCCGGCCAACATCTTCATCACCGAGGACAACAAGGCCGTGCTGATCGACTTCGGCGCCGCGCGCGAGGTGCTCAACAAGGAAGGTCAGTTCGTGCGGCCCATGTACACGCCGGGTTTTGCCGCGCCCGAGATGTACAAGCGCAATGCCCAACTCGGCCCCTGGACCGACATCTACGCCGTGGGCGCCTGCATGTACGCCGCCATGCAGGGTTACCCGCCCAACGACGCGCCCCAGCGTTTGGACAAGGACCGGCTCGCGTTGGCCATGGGCCGGCTGCGCGGCGTGTACTCCGACAACCTGATCGAGGTTGTGCTGTGGTGCATGGCGCTCGACCCGCTGGCACGGCCGCAATCGGTGTTCTCGCTGCAGAAAGAGCTGGGCCGCGAGGTCGAGCGCAGCTATTCCAAGCCCAGCGTTGCCGACAAGGTGCGCCAGCAGTTCGGTAGCCTGTTGTCCTCCGACAAGCAGAAGGGGCGTCCGCCAGCGGACGTGACACAGCTGTGAACAGCATGAAATTCGCCGTCCACCAGCTGAGTCGCCAGGGCGGGCGCGAGAAGAACGAAGACCGCATGGGCTACAGCTACACCCGCGAGGCGGTGCTGCTGGCCCTGGCCGATGGCATGGGCGGTCACCCCAAGGGCGAGGTGGCGGCGCAGATTGCGGTGCAGACGGTCTCCGAGCTGTTCCACCGCCAGGCCCAGCCTGCGCTGAGCAACGTGGCGGGCTTTCTGAGCGAGGCGCTGATGGCGGCGCACCAGGCCATCGTGGACCACGGCAACGAACACGCCATGCTCGACAACCCCCGCACCACGCTGGTGGTGGCGGTGATTCAGAACGGCTACGTGCAGTGGATCCACTCGGGCGATTCGCGCATCTACCTGGTGCGCGGCGCCCAGCTGCTGCAGCGCAGCCGCGACCACTCCTACGCCGAAAAGCACATCATGGTCCGGGGCCAGGCCGACCCCATGAACCGCAACATCCTGTTCACCTGCCTGGGCTCGCCGGTGGCGCCGCTGTTCGACGTGTCCGACCCCATCTTTCTGCACGAGGGCGACCGCGTGCTCCTGTGCTCCGACGGCCTGTGGGGCGAAGTCAGCGACGAACAGATTGCCGAGCAACTGGCGCAGGGCCGGGTGCAGGACTCGGTGCCGCTGCTGGTGGACGAAGCGCTGCGGCGCGGCGGCGCTCACGGTGACAACGTCACCGTGGTGGCGTTGGACTGGGAAACGCCGGGCGACTTCGAGCCCACCCACATGATCAGCACCGAAGGCGTGAGCGACGGCGTGTTTGCCTCCACCATCCAGGCCGCCGGTACCATCGACCCCTCGCTCGACGACTTCGACGATGCGGCGATCGAGCGCTCCATCGCCGAAATCAACGAAGCCATACGCCGCTCTGCGGCACGAAAAGGTTCTTCCCAATGAATTCCACTTCCCCTGCGGCCCTGGCCCGTTCCTTTGGCCGGGCCGCCGACCAGCTGCGTCCGGTGCGCATCACACGCGGTTTCACCAAACACGCCGAAGGCTCGGTGCTGATCGAATTCGGCGATACCCGAGTGTTGTGCACCGCCTCCGTTGAAGAAAAAGTGCCGCCGCACAAACGCGGCAGCGGCGAAGGCTGGGTCACGGCCGAATACGGCATGCTGCCGCGCGCCACCCACACCCGCGGCGACCGCGAGGCCGCCCGTGGCAAGCAAAGCGGCCGCACGCAGGAAATCCAGCGCCTGATCGGCCGCTCCATGCGCGCCGTGTTCGACCTGAAGAAGCTGGGCGAACGCACCATCCATCTGGATTGCGACGTGCTGCAGGCCGACGGCGGCACACGCACCGCCGCCATCACCGGCGCCTTTGTGGCGGCGCAGGACGCCGTCAACAAGCTGCTGGCCTCGGGCAAGCTGGTGGCCAGCCCGATCGTCGGGCCGGTGGCCGCCATCTCGGTGGGCATCGTGCAGGGCGTGCCTTTGCTGGACCTGGAATACACCGAAGACTCCGCTTGCGACACCGACATGAATGTGGTGATGACCGCAGCGGGCCATTTTGTGGAAGTGCAGGGCACGGCCGAGGGCGCCGCCTTCACCCGCGCCGAAATGGATGCCTTGCTGGGACTGGCTGAAAAGGGCATTGGCGAACTGGTGGTGCTGCAGCAAAAGGCACTGGCTGCGGGCAAATGAGCGCCATGAAGATCGTCCTGGCGTCCAACAACAAGGGCAAGCTGGACGAACTGCAGGCCATGTTTGCGCCCCTGCAGGTGGAACTGATCCCGCAATCGGCGCTGGGCATTCCGGAGGCCGACGAGCCCTACCGGACGTTTGTTGAAAACGCGCTGACCAAGGCGCGCAACGCGGCGCAGCACAGCGGCCTGCCCGCTCTGGCCGACGATGCCGGCCTGTGCGTGGACGCCTTCGGCGGCCTGCCGGGGGTGGACACGGCCTATTACGCCACGCAGTTCGGCTACGAAAAGGGCGACGCCAACAACGTGCGCGCACTGCTGGAGCAACTGGCGGGACACAGCAACCGGCGGGCGGCACTGGTCAGCACGCTGGTGGCGGTGCGTACGCCGGACGATCCGCAGCCGCTGATCGCGCAGGGACGCGTGGCGGGGCTGATTGCCCCCGAGCCCGTGGGCAGCAATGGCTTTGGCTTTGACCCGGTGATGTACATCCCCGAATTCGGCCAGACTTTTGCGCAGCTGCCGGCGCAGGTGAAGAACGCCAACAGCCACCGGGGCCGCGCCGCGCAGCAGATGCTGCAGATGATCCGTGAACGATGGCTGTGACATGACTCCCACGCGCGTCACCTCGTGTACTCGCTGCCCCCCAAAGGGGCCCAAGCTGCCTGAGGGCGGCCTGTCGGCGGCTTGACGCGCATGCGTGACATCCAGCATTACATGCGTCCTGGCACGCTGCAACTGCCGGCGCTGCCGCCGCTGTCGCTGTATGTGCATTTGCCCTGGTGCATCCGCAAGTGTCCCTACTGCGATTTCAATTCGCATGAAATGAACCGCCCGGACATGCCCGAGCAGCGCTATCTGGACGCCCTGGTCGCCGACCTGGACGCCGCACTGCCTCTGGTGTGGGGCCGGCCCATCCACAGCATCTTCATAGGCGGCGGTACACCCAGCCTGTTTTCGCCCCAGGCCATTGACCGCATGCTGGGTGACATCCGCGCGCGGCTCAAGCTGGTGCCGGACTGTGAAATCACGCTGGAGGCCAACCCCGGCACGTTCGAGAAAGACCGCTTTCGCGCCTTTCGCGCGGCTGGCGTCACGCGTTTGTCGGTGGGTGTGCAAAGCTTCCATGACGACCACCTGAAGGCCCTGGGCCGCGTGCACGACCGTGCACAGGCCATTGCCGCGGTGCAGGAGGCCGCGCAGGCCTTTGACACCTTCAACCTGGACATCATGTATGCGCTGCCCGGCCAGACCCTGGCGCAGCTGGATGCCGACCTGGACCAGGCGCTGGCGCTGGCGCCACCGCACATCTCGATCTACCACCTGACGATTGAGCCCAACACCTATTTCGCCAAGTTCCCGCCACAGGTGCCCGAAGAAGACATGGCCTATGCCATGCTGGACCGCATCACCGAGCGCACTGGCACGGCGGGCATGGACCGGTATGAAGTGTCGGCCTATGCGCGGCCCGGCCACCGCTGCTGGCATAACCTGAACTACTGGGCGTTTGGCGACTACCTGGGTATCGGTGCCGGCGCACACAGCAAGCTGAGCTTTGCCCACCGCGTGGTGCGCCAGGTGCGTTACCGCGAGCCGAAGCTCTACATGGACAACGCGCTGGCAGGCCAGGCGGTGGCGCAGGACGACGAGGTGGCGCGCGCCAACCTGCCGTTTGAGTACATGCTGAATGCCCTGCGGCTGAAAGAAGGTTTTGCGCTGCAGGACTTTGCCGACCGCACCGGCCTGCCGCTGTCTGCCATCCAGCAGGGGCTGAAGGAAGCCGAGCTCAAGGGCCTGATCGAGCGCGACTTTGCGCGGGTCCGGCCCACCCCGCGCGGGTTTGATTTTCTGAGCGACCTGCAGGCCATGTTCCTGGCAGATTGAGCGACGGGCATGGCGCTGCAGCCCGGATCAGGGTAAGTACGGAGATCAATGCCTGCGGCGCTGGAATCCGCTCCCGTGGGGCCTGCGTACGCTTGGGATGGAGACACAAAGCGAACTCAGCCTGGAGGCCATGCTGCGAGGCAGCAAATGGGCCGATACCCTTTCACCGCCCGAAATGGACCGGGTGGTTGCCGAGACGCGCGAGCGCCTTGTGCCGGCGGGCGGCTATGCCACGCGCTGTGGTGAGCCGGCGGAACACTGGATCGGCCTGATCGACGGGCTGGTGAAGATGTCGGTGTCGCAGCCCGATGGTCGGCAGTCCACGCTGACCGGCGTGACCGCCGGTGCCTGGGCGGGCGAGGGCTCGCTGCTGCGGCCCGGTCCCTGGCGGTTTGACGGCGTGGCGCTGCGACCGACACGCCTGGCCTGCATGCCACGCGCCACCTTCGGGCGGCTCCTGTCCACCAATCTGGCGTTCAACCATTTCCTGCTGGGCCATCTCAATGCCCGGCTGTCGATGTTTGTCGGGCTGATCGAGTGCGACCGCATGCATGGGCCCGATGTCCGCGTGGCACGCTGCCTGGCCAGCTTGTTCGACTCCCAGCTGAACCCGCTCGCGGGCAGCTTTGTCAAACTCAGCCAGGAAGAAATCGGCCTGCTGGCCGCCGTATCGCGCCAGCGCGCCAACGAGGCACTGCACGTACTGGAACGTGCCGGCCTGTTGCGCGTGGAATACGGTGGCGTGGCGGTGCTGGACCTGGCCGGCCTGCGCGGCTACGCCGGCCGGCCGGAGCCCGCAGCGCTGGGCTGTCGTTCACTGGTGGCGGGGCCGTCCAGGTCCGTGCCGCGGGGGGCACGCGCATGAAAACCACACTTCTGGTGGTGGCTGGTGGTGCCGTACTGCTGGCCGCCGGTCTGGCCACCCTCTATCTGCAGCCGGGTGACAAGCCCGCTTTGGGCGCAGCCCCGGGCGCGCCACCGGAGCAGGATTGCCGCAAGTACCTGCGGTGTGCCGCACTCACCGTGATGCGAAGCGCCAGCCAGTTGTGCAAGGCGCCGATCGAGCAACTGGCCGCGTACAGCCCCCAGTGGCTGGAGCCGGCGGCCGAGAGCATTTTCAATGACTACATGTGGCTGGATGCCGCCAGGGGCACCATCACCTTCACGGGCAACAGGGCGCGTTTCCAGAACGCGGGCGGTGCCCTCATGCCGGTGGCGTACGAGTGCGACTTCGACCCCGCCACCGGCCAGGTGCTGGACGCACGCGCCCGGGTGGGCGCGCCGTCCTCCTGAGATCACCCCATCCGGGACGCGGCTTCCTTGATCGCCTCGCGGATGCGGCCGTAGGTGCCG
>CAZUJD010000122.1:0-4991 GCA_964620025.1 uncultured Ramlibacter sp.
AACCAGCTGCTGGGCCTGGCAGCGCAGAGCAAGGTGCTGACCCAGGTGCGCCCTGACGGGCTGGAGGATGCGCCCCAGCTGCAGGTGGACATCGACCGCGACAAAGCCAATGCCCTGGGGGTGTCGTTTGACGCCATCAATGCCACGCTGTCCACCGCGCTGGGCTCCAGCTACGTGAACGACTTTCCCAACCGCGGGCGGCTGCAGCGCGTGGTGGTGCAGGCCGATGCGCCCGCGCGCATGCAGCCGGCCGACCTGCTGCGCCTGAACGCCATCAACGGCCAGGGGCGCGCCGTGCCGCTGTCGGCCTTCGCCAGCACGCGCTGGATCACCGGGCCCATGCAGACCGTGCGTTACAACGGCTATCCGGCCATGCGCATCTCGGGCATGCCGGCGCCGGGTTACAGCACGGGTGCCGCCATGGCCGAGATGGAGCGCCTGGCCGCGCAGTTGCCCACGGGCTTCGGCTACGAATGGACGGGCCAGTCGCGCGAGGAAAAGCTGGCCGGCTCGCAGGCCATGATCCTGTACGGCTTTGCCATCCTGGCGGTGTTCCTGTGCCTTGCCGCGCTGTATGAAAGCTGGTCCATCCCGCTGGCGGTGATCCTGGTGGTGCCGCTGGGGGTGCTGGGCGTGTTGCTGGCCACCCTGTTCAGGGGGTATGCGAACGACGTGTACTTCCAGGTGGGGCTGATCACCATCATCGGCCTGTCAGCCAAGAACGCAATCCTGATCATTGAGTTCGCCAAGGACCTGCAGGCCCAGGGCAAGGGCGTGATCGAATCCGCCCTGGCGGCGGCCCACCTGCGATTTCGGCCCATCGTCATGACATCCATGGCGTTTGGCCTGGGCGTGCTGCCGCTGGCACTGGCCAGTGGCGCGGGTTCGGCAAGCCAGCGCGCCATCGGCACCGGTGTGCTGGGCGGCATGCTGACCGGTACCGCGCTGGCAGTGTTTTTTGTGCCGGTGTTCTTTGTGGTGGTGCGCGGGCTGTTCAAGGACAGCGAGCGCCAGCGCCGCATCCATGCCCACGAACTGGACCACGAACCGCCCCCCGGCGCCAGCGCGGGAGACCAGGTATGAAAAAAACCACCACTTTTGCGATAGTGCCGCGACTTGCGGCGCTGGCCGCCGCCCTGGGGCTGGCCGGCTGTTCGATGATTCCTGCCTACGAGCGGCCCGCCGCGCCGGTAGCAACAGCCTGGGCCGGCACGCCCGGCACACCGGCGGCGCAAGCCGCGGCCGATATCGAATGGCAAAGCTACTTCAAGAACGCACAGCTCCAGCAGCTCATCACGCTGGCGCTGCAGGGCAACCGCGACCTGCGCGTGGCGGTACTCAACATCGAGCAGGCCCGGGCGCAGTACCAGGTGCGCAGCGCAGACCGCCTGCCCACGGTCAACGCGGCCGTCACGGGCTCGCGCACGCCCAATGCCGCGGGCGGCATCACCAGCGCCTACAACGCCGGCTTCAGCATCAGCGCCTGGGAGATTGACTTCTTCGGCCGTGTTGCCAGCCTGAAGGAGGCCGCCCTGGCGCAGTACCTGGCCACGCAAGAGGGCCGAAAGGCCGTGCAGATCAGCCTGGTGGCTGCGGTGGCCACGGGGTACCTGAACCTGATGGCCGATGAAGAGCTGCTGGCCGTCACCCGCCAGACTCTGGCCACGCGCGAGGAATCGCTGCGCTTCTCAAAGCTGCGCTTTTACAACGGCGCCACGTACGAGCTGGACTACCGCCAGGCCCAGTCGCTGACCGAGGCGGCCCGCGTTGCCCTGGCCCAGCAACAACGCCAGCGCGCCCTGGATGAAAACGCGCTGGTCCTGCTGCTCGGGCAATCGCTGCCGGCGGGCTTCGGTGTCACTGGCACGACCGCGCAGGTCGCTCTGGCCGAAATACCGGCCGGCCTGCCGTCCGAGCTGTTGACGCGCCGCCCCGACATCCGCCAGGCCGAGCAGTTGCTGCTGGCGGCCAATGCCAACATCGGTGCCGCCCGCGCAGCGTTCTTCCCGCGCATTGCGCTCACGGCCGGTGTGGGCACGGCCAGCAACCACCTGTCCAGCCTGTTCAGCAGCGGCTCCTGGGGCTGGACGCTGGCGCCGCAGGCCTTGCTGCCGGTTTTTGATGCCGGTCGCAACCAGGCGAACCTGGAATCAACCCAGGCGGCGCGCGCCATCGCTGTGGCCCAGTACGAAAAGTCCATCCAGGTGGCCTTTCGCGAGGTGGCAGATGCGCTGGCCGGCCGCGCCACGCTGGGCGAACAACTGCGCGCCCAGCAGGCCCAGGCGGATGCCGAAGCGGCCCGATTCAACCTGTCAGACCTGCGTTACCGCAATGGCGTAGCCAGCTACCTGGACTTGCTGGATGCCCAGCGCGCCCTGTTCACCGCGCGTCAGGCTGTGGTGCAGACGCGGTTGCTGCAGCTGCAGAACCAGGTTGCGCTGTACCGTGTGCTGGGGGGCGGCTGGAAAGAGGCCGCACCATGAGGCCGGGACGGGGCGGCAGGGTCACCCGGGTTTCCCCGCAGGCGCCCGTTATAATCGCCGGTTGATTTCAATGCCCCGCATTTGAGGACGTCATGAGCGAAAGCACCCACGAAGAAGCCCACACCGGCCCGATCAAGAACCCCAAGCAGCTGTTGCTGGCGGTGTTTTTCTCGTTCGTCGTCCCCGTGTTCGCCATCATTGGCCTGGTGTATTACGTGTCCTCCGCCGCCAAGCCGTCCACCAGCGCTGCGGCCACCAGCCTGGGCGGTGTCAGCGATGACGACCGTGCCAAGAGCCTGGCCGGACGCATCCAGAAGGTCGGCATGGTCGAGGTTCGCGACGCCAACCGCGCCCTGCAGTCCGGTGAAGCCGTCTTCAAGGCCCAGTGCACGGCCTGTCACGCCGCCGGCGTGGCCGGTGCTCCCAAGCTGGGGGATGCCGGCGCCTGGGGCGCGCGCATCAAGACCGGCCTGGACGCGCTGGTGAATTCCGCTCTCAAGGGCAAGGGCGCCATGGGCCCCCAGGGTGGTGGTGATTTCGACGACGTGGAAATCGCCCGTGCCGTGGTCTACATGGCCAATGCCGGCGGTGCCAAGTTCGCCGAGCCCCAGCGCGCTGCCGCCGCCACCGCCACGGCAGCCGCTCCGGACGCCAAGAAGTAATGGACTCTGCAGGCGCCACGCGCGCCTGACGTCAAAAGCCGGTCAGTGACCGGCTTTTTTCATGGGTGCCAGCATTTGCGGGCTGCGCACATAGCCAAAGCGCGCTGGCAGGCTGTCTCTGGCGGCCTCCTGCGGCGCCCACACGCCCTGTTCGATGGCATCCGAGGCCAGGCCTACGTCCTGGCTGTGTACCAGGCCCAGCACAGGGGTAGGGCTGCCGGGCAGGGTGCATTGCAGGTACAGGTAGCCTTGCTCGTCCAGCACGCAATCCAGAACCTGCGCAGGGGCGCCGGTATGGGCGCTTGCCGCAAAGCCCTGGGGGCCGCTTGCCAGCCGCCAGACCATGGGCGTTTGCTCCAGTTCCACATAGACGCGCTGGGGACCATTCTGGAAAAACCAGCGGCCCTGTGCGTCGGCTTCGTAATTGCGCTGGATGAACTCCACCAGCTTCTCATGGCGCAGCAGTGATCCCCGGCTGGCCGGCGTACCGCCGTCGGCACTGGAGAACGGCCCCGCCGCCTGGGTGCGGTCATCGCGCATGTACCAGTTGCCGCGGGCGTCCAGACCGAGCCAGCCGTAGCAGTCGGGAACGTTGGGCCATTTGGCAATGGCCTGGCGGACGATGTCATCCATGGCCTGACCTTAGCGCAAAAAGGCGTCATGGCCTGTCTTCAGGATCAGCGCCGTGACGACGAAAATGAACACGCCCCGCACAAACCCCGCGCCGTGCTTGAGCGCCATGTGTGTTCCCAGCACGCTGCCCAGCACATTGGCAATGGCCAGGGCCAGGGCAAAGTGCCACCACACGTGCCCCTTGATGGCAAACAGGATCAGCGCCGCCAGATTGGTGGCGGTGTTCAGCAATTTGGCCGATGCGGACGCGTTCAGGAAGTCATAACCCAGCAGCCGGACGAAAAGAAACACAAAAAAGCTGCCGGTGCCGGGGCCGAAAAAGCCGTCATAAAAGCCGATCACGGCGCCGATGGCGCTGGCCGCCAGCATTTCGGTGCGGCCGGCCAGGCGTGGTGCATGGTCGCGTCCCAGCTCCTTGCGAGCCAGTGTGTAAAGCAGCACGGCCAGCAGGATGAAGGGCAGCACCTTGCGCAGGAACCCCGGCGAGATGACGGTGACCACCCAGGCGCCTGCGAACGAGCCGGCAAACCCGGCAGCGGCGGCCGGCAGCAGTGCCTGCCAGCGCATGTCCACCCGGCGGCTGTACTGCCAGGTGGCCATGGCCGTGCCCCAGACGGACGCGCTCTTGTTGATGCCAAACAGGGTGGCGGGATGGGTGTTGGGAAAGACAGCAAACAGGGCCGGCACCAGCACCAACCCACCTCCGCCCACGATCGAATCCACGAAACCGGCCAGCAGCGAGGCCAGCGACACAAGCATCAATTCCATAAGTGGGCGCCATTGTCGCAGCCTGCCGCCGCGCCAATAAAAAGGCGCCGGGGTTGCCGGCGCCTTGCAAGGGGCATCTCGTGGGATGCCTGGATATTGAATTCGACTTGTGGGGGGTGTCTCCTCGGTCCCTCGCCCTTGCGCGCGCAGCGCGCTTGCGAGTGCATGCAATGTAACCAACGCACCCGCTTAGTGCATTGGGGGTTTCCCGCCCTTGCCTTGGTGCACCGAATGCCCGCATCAGGGTTAACCAGCAACTGGCACGACTTATGCGTGAAAGATGTCACAGAGACATCGTAAACAAAAAGGATTCAACATGAGAGGAGTTGGGATGCGAACCTTGATGATGGCCGCCTTGTGGCTGGCGGTCCATGTGGGCACCTGGGCTCAGGCCCCTGCGGCGCCGGCTTCGGCCCCTGCGGCGCCTGCAGCGGTCGCGCCGGCA
>CAZUJD010000122.1:5091-8972 GCA_964620025.1 uncultured Ramlibacter sp.
GGCCCCTGCGGCGCCGGCTTCGGCCCCTGCGGCGCCTGCAGCGGTCGCGCCGGCAGCTGCGGCACCGGATGCAGCAGCTTCTGCACCGGCCGCGCCGGCGGTCGCTCCCGCACCCGTGGCCGCCGCACCGGCGGCGCCCGCAGCTGCTCCCGCCCCAGCCCCCGCACCGCTGACCCGACCCGGCCTGGTGGCTGGTGACACGCTGAACGCTGCTGACACGGCCTGGATGATGACGTCCACCGCGCTGGTGCTGCTCATGACCCTGCCCGGCATCGCACTGTTCTATGCCGGCATGGTGCGCAAGAAAAGCGTGATCAACACCATGGCCTGTGTGGTGGCCATTGCTGCGCTGGTCAGCCTGCTGTGGTACGCCGTGGGCTACTCCTGGGCGTTCACGCCGGGCAGCAGCTTTCTGGGCAGCGGTGAACGCATGTGGTTCAGCGGGCTGGACTACCTGAAGGAAAGCGGCCGGGTGGCGGTCAGCCACATTGCGCCCAACATTCCCGAATCCGTGTACTCGATGTACCAGCTCACGTTCGCCATCATCACGGCGGCGCTGGTGGTCGGCGCTTTTGTGGAGCGCATGAAGTTCTCGGCCATGCTGTGGTTCATCGGCATGTGGTCGCTGGTGGTCTACGCTCCTATTGCCCACTGGGTGTGGGAGCCGGGCGGCTGGCTGGCCAAGCTGGGGGCGCTGGACTTTGCCGGCGGCTCGGTGGTGCACATCAACGCGGGCATCTCCGGCCTGGTGGTGGCCTATTTCCTGGGGCCGCGCCGCGGCTACGGCCGCGAGGCGTTCGAGCCCTTCAACCTGGGGCTGACCATGGCCGGCGCGGGCATGCTGTGGGTGGGCTGGTTCGGTTTCAACGCCGGCTCGGCGGTGGCCTCCGATGGCCGGGCGGGCCTGGCCATGGCCGTGACGCACATTGCGGCGTCGGCAGGCGCCATTTCGTGGATGTTCGGTGAATGGGTGCTGCGCGGCCGTCCCTCGCTGCTGGGCCTGTGCTCTGGCCTGGTGGCGGGGCTGGTGGCCATCACGCCGGCGGCAGGTTTTGTGACACCGGGTTCGGCCCTGTTCATCGGCTTCATTGCCGGTCTGGCCTGCTACTGGGGTGCGACGGGGCTCAAACGGCTGCTGCGCGCGGATGACTCCCTGGACGTTTTCGGCGTGCACGGCATTGGCGGCATCGTGGGTTCCCTGCTCACCGGCATTTTTGCCAGCAAGGCCGTGTCCGGTGTGGAAGGCAGCATCGTGACGCAGGCCATCGGCGCCGGCTCGGTCATGGTGTACAGCCTGGTCATGACGGCCCTGCTGCTGTGGCTGACCAAGTTCATCGTGGGCCTGCGGGTGGATGAGCAAAGCGAGCTGACCGGGCTCGACATTGCCCAGCACCGCGAGCGCATCAGTTCCTAGCCTTTCACACCCGGGAGGTGTTCCATGCTGGTCAGTGAAAAACTCGCAATGGCAGCCCATCTGCATGTGCTGCTGCGGCGCAAGACGGGCCGTGTGACCGATACCGAATGGATGGCCACCAACGCCGAATACGCCATGGAGATCGTGCGCTTTGCGCGTGCCAAGGCCCAGGAAGACGGCCACCCCGACCTGTCCGAGTGGGCCGACAAGCTGGAGCGTGCAACGGTTGACACCGCGGCCAAGGCTCCGGCCAAGCCGCTGGCCCAGACCGCCATGCAGTTGCTGCGTGACCGCCAGCCCGTGGCTGTCACGCCGGCGCCGGTTGTGGAGCAGGCTGCGCCGGCGCCCGAGCATGCCAGCGGCTTCCTGAATTCGGTGTTCGGTGAATCAGGTTTCTCGGACTCCACCTTCGGCAGGGATGCCAAACCGCGCGACCCCAATGTGCCGCGCTACGTGGGCGGCATCCGCTAGGGATTCAGGCCCCGCGTGCCGCTGCGCGGATCCAGCCGGCGGCCTTTTCCGCCATCATCAGGGTGGGCGAATTGGTGTTGCCGCTGGTAATGGTGGGCATGGCACCCGCATCCACCACGCGCAGCCCGCTGACGCCGCGCACACGCATCTGCGAATCGAGCACGGCCATGGGGTCGTCGTCCCGGCCCATCTTGGTGGTGCCCACCGGATGGAAGATCGTGGTGGCAATGTCACCCGCCAGCCTGGCCAGGTCTTCGTCGCTCTGGAACTGCGTGCCGGGCTTCCATTCCTGGGGCTTGTACCGGGCCAGCGCCGGCTGCGCCACGATGCGCCGCGTGACGCGCAGCGAATCAGCAGCGACCTTGCGGTCTTCATCCGTGCTCAGGTAGTTCGGCGCAATGGCGGGTGCGTCCTCAAAACTGGCACTGCGGATCGTGACCGTGCCGCGGCTCGTGGGGTTGAGGTTGCACACGCTGGCGGTGAAGGCCGGTACGGTGTGCAGCGGCTCGCCAAAGGCGTCCAGGCTGAGCGGCTGCACATGGTATTCAATGTTGGCGTAAGGCTGGTCGGGCGAACTGCGCGTGAACGCGCCCAGTTGCGACGGTGCCATGCTCATGGGGCCGCTGCGCCTGAGTGCGTATTCCAGCCCGATCTTCGCCTTGCCCCACAGCGTGTTCGCCATGGTGTTCAGCGTGGCCACGTCCTGCACCTTGAACACGGCGCGGATCTGCAGGTGGTCCTGCAGGTTGGCGCCCACGCCCGGCAGGTCGCACACCACGTCAATGCCGTGCTGGCGAAGCAGCGCCGCCGGGCCGATGCCTGACAGCTGCAGGATCTGTGGCGAGCCGATGCTGCCCGCGCACAGTATCACTTCGCGTGTCGCCGTGGCCGTGGTCATCTCGCCGCCCGTCCACACCTGTGCCCCGGTACAGCGGCGGCTGCCGTCAGGCTGCGTTTCAACAGTCAGGCGGGCGACCTGGGCCGAAGTCCACATCTCGAAATTGGGCCGGCCGTAGCAGGCAGGCCGCAGGAAGGCCTTGGCCGTGTTCCAGCGCCAGCCGCTTTTCTGGTTGACCTGGAAGTAGCCTACGCCTTCGTTGTTGCCACGGTTGAAGTCGTCGCTGTGCGGTATGCCGGCCTGCTGAGCTGCCTGCGCAAATGCGTCCAGGATGTCCCAGCGCAGGCGCTGGCGTTCCACACGCCATTCGCCGCCGGCGCCGTGCAGGGCGTCGGCGCCCTTGAAATGGTCTTCGTGGCGCTTGAAGTCAGGCAGGCAGTTGTCCCAGGCCCAGCTGGCGTCACCGGTGAGCTGTGCCCACTGGTCGTAGTCGCGCGCCTGGCCGCGCATGTAGATCATGCCGTTGATGCTGCTGCATCCGCCCAGCGTCTTGCCGCGCGGGTAACGCAGCTTGCGCCCGTTGAGGCCGGCGTCGGGCTCGGTGTGGTAGAGCCAGTCGGTGCGCGGGTTGCCGATGCAGTACAGGTAACCCACCGGGATGTGGATCCAGGCGTAGTTGTCGCGCCCACCGGCCTCGAGCAGCAGCACGCGGCAGGCCGGATCGGCCGACAGGCGGTTGGCCAGCAGGCAGCCGGCGGTGCCGGCGCCGACGATCACGATGTCAAAGGTTTCTGCGTCCATGGTCTCAGGTGCGCCAGCCGGCCGCGAGCCGCCGCAGGATCTCGGCTGCGGGTGCGGCGCGCGCCAGCGGCAGCGCCTGCCCGGCCCAGAGCGACAGGCCATCGGCCACACCGGCGCGGGCCGCGGCCTGGCGCAGCGGGCGCGTCATCGCGTTCGGGATCGGAAAGTCCGGCAGCGCCGGCCCCGGCACCAGCGCTGCCGATTCGCGCGTGTAGCGGTTGGCCAGCCCGCGCGCCCAGCGGCCGGAAAAAGCGGCCGTCAGCACCGTGTCGTGCGCCGCACCGGCGGCCAGCGCGGCCAGGTCGGCGGGCGAGAGCGGGCACTCGTCGGCGCGCAGGAAGGCCGTGCCCACGGCCA
>CAZUJD010000123.1:0-8966 GCA_964620025.1 uncultured Ramlibacter sp.
CGCGTTGCAGCTGGCCGCCGCTGAGCGTCTGCGGCAACCGTGCGCCCAGGCCGTCCAGGCCCACGGCGTCCAGCATGACCTGTACGCGGGCCGGATCGGGCCTGTCCAGCAGCAGCAACGGCAACCCCACGTTCTGCGCCACGTCCAGGTGCGGCAGCACGTGAAAGGCCTGGAACACAAAGCCCACTTTTTCGCGGCGCATCAGCGCGGCCTGTTCGGCGGTCAGCGAGCCCAGGTCGCAGCCGTCCAGCGTGATGCTGCCGGCGTCCCAGGTGTCCAGCGCCGCCATGCAGTTGAGCAGCGTTGACTTGCCCACACCCGACTCGCCCACGATGGCCACGAATTCGCCGCGCGCCACGGTGAGCGACACGCCGGAAAACACGGGGGAATCGCCATGGCGTTTGGCCAGGCCCTGGATGTGCAGGCTCATTGCATGCGTTCCACCAGGGCCAGCACCTGCGCCAGGGCGTGCGAGGCATCACAGTGCACCACGCGGCGCTGCGGCATGCTGCGCAGCCAGGTGATCTGGCGCTTGGCCAGCTGGCGCGTGGCGGCAATGCCGCGCTCGCGCAGCGCAGCCATCGGGTACAGCCCGTCCAGCGATTCCCAGGCCTGGCGGTAGCCTACGCAGCGCATGCTGGGCAGGTCGGCATTCAGGTCCCCGCGCGCCCGCAATTGCCGTACCTCTTCCACAAAGCCCGCCGCCAGCATGGCATCAAACCTCTGCGCAATGCGCTCATGCAGCCAGGAGCGGTCGTGCGGCTCCAGCGAGATCAATGCATCTGGCAACACCGGGCCAGTGCCAGCCGCGGTCCGGTCGCGCTGGTGGAAGGACGACAGCGGCTGCCCTGTGGTGTGCCAGACCTCCAGCGCCCGCTGGATGCGTTGTGAGTCGTTGGGTGCCAGGCGCGCTGCCGTCACCGGGTCCACCTCCGCCAGCGCCGCATGCAGCGCTGGCCAGCCACGCTGCAGTGCGTCGGCGGCAATCCGCGCCCGGACACCGGGATCGGCCGCGGGCATGTCGTCCAGGCCGTCGAACAGCGCCTTGAAGTACAGCATGGTGCCGCCCACCAGCAGCGGCCTGCGCCCGCGTGCCTGGATGTCTGCGATCAGGCGCGTGGCGTCGCCCACAAACATGGCAGCGCTGTACGCATGCAGCGGGTCACGGATGTCGATCAGGTGGTGGGGCACAGCGGCCAGCTCGGCGGCAGACGGCTTGGCCGTGCCGATGTCCATGCCGCGGTACACCAGGGCCGAATCGACGCTGATGATCTCCACATCCAGGTGTTGCGCCACGGCCAGGGCCGCCGCCGTCTTGCCCGAAGCGGTCGGCCCGGCGATGCACAGGGGGGCCAGTGTCATTTCACTTGCCCCATTCCCGGCGCCACGTCCACGCTGCCATACCGTTGTACCGGTCCCCAGGCGATCAGCGCGATCACGGCCGACCACAACCAGATGCCGTTGACCATCGGAAATACGGTGCCGTCGATGCGCGTACCCAGCCAGGCACCGATGGCAAACGCGACCACGGTCAGGAAAAAGCCTGACAGGGCAGACGCGGTGCCCGCGGTCTGCGCAAACAGCGCCACTGCACCGGTCTGGGTGCAGGGCTGGTGGATTCCGTGACCCACCATGAACAGCAACTGCGGCAGTAAAAAGGCCCACCAGGTGTGCACACCGGCGAGCGCCAGCACCCCCATCACGGTGCCGCCGGTCAGGCTGATGACCGCGCCCACCTTGACGGCGCCCTGCAGGCCCACCCGCACCAGCAGCCGGCGGCACAAGAAGGTGCCGCCGATGTAGGCCAGCGACGCCACCGCCATGGCCGTGCCATACAGCGGCCGCGACACACCGTACACATTCAGGAACACAAAGGCCGATGCCGCCAGGAAGGTGAACAAACCGCCGTAGGCCGCAGCCTGCAACCCGGCCCAGGCCTGGAACCCCGGATGCCGCACGATGCGGACCCAGTTGCGCATCAGCACACCGAACCGCAGCGGACTGCGTTCACGCGCAGTTTCGTCAAAACGCAACAGCAGCAGCACCAGTACTGCCAGGCCGAATACGACCAGCGTGGCCAGCGACCAGCGCCAGCCCACCAGCGGCGCCAGCAGCCCGCCCGACAGCGGGCTCAGGCAGGCGATCACCCCCAGCCCGCCGAGCGAGCGGGCCATTACCCGGGCGCCTTCGACCGGCGCATACAGGTCGCGGATGATGGCGCGCGCGCACATCACGGCTGCGCCCATGGCCGCACCCTGTACCGCGCGCGTAACGATCAGCCACTCAATGCTGGCGGCCAGCGTGTTGGCCACACCGGCCAGCGTGTACAGGGCCATGCCGCCCAGCAGGACGGGCCGGCGGCCGAAGCGGTCGGACAACGGTCCGAAAAACAGCTGGGACAGGCCGAAGCTCAGCAGCAGCGCCGTGAGCGTGAGCTGACCCTGGCCCACGGTGGCGCCCAGCTCTGCAGTGAGCGCGGGCAGGACGGGCAGGTACAGGTCGGTGGTGATGGGCTGGGTGCCCAGCAGCAGGGCCAGCAACAGCACCACCAGGCCGGGGGACATGGCCTTGGCGGCGGGGTCAGACATCCGGGCTAGGTTAGCAGAACGCCCGGTAGTGGCGCACCGGGTATCGCCCACAGCGGCTCGCCGCCACTGTCCAGGTAGGCCAGGTACAGACGCAGGTCGAACTCCAGCTGGTGGTAGGCCGGCTCCATGTGGGCGCACAGGCTGTAGAACGCCTTGTCATGGGCCTTCTCGCGGAAGTGGGCCAGCTCGTGTACGGCGATCATGCGAAGGAACTCCGGCGGGCCATCCCTGAACAGCGCAGCCACGCGGATTTCGCGTTTGGCCTTGAGCTTGCCGCCCTGCACGCGCGACACCGTGGTGTGCGTGCCAAGCGCATGGGCCACCACGTGCAACTTGCCGTCAAAGCACACCTTGCCCAGCGGGTCGGAGCTGCGCAGGTATTGGGCTTTCAGGTCCATCACGTAGTCGTACAGCGCCCGGTCGTTGCGCACGCCATGGGCCTCGGGGTACTTTCGGGCCAGCATGGGCCCCAGGCGGCCCTGCTCCAGCAGCTGTTGCGCCTGGGTCTGCAAGGCCGCGGGGTAGCCGCCCAGGTATTTCACGGGGCCAGGCTGAACAGCCGCGCTATTGCCTGGCGGTACTGCGCCTGGCCCACCGAATTGGTGTTGTGGTGCGAACCGCCTTCGACCAGCACGAATTCCTTGGGGCCGCGCGCGGCATCGAACAGCTTGCGGCCCAGTGCGGGCAGGATCAGCCGGTCTTCGCTGCCATGCACCACGAGCAGCGGCGAGCCGATGCGCGCGACCTTGCGTTCGGAGTCAAACCGCTGGGTGATCAGCGGACCGATGGGCAGCCAGCCCCATTTCATGGTGCTGGCCACGTCGGGAATGGAGGTGAAAGTGCCTTCAACCATGACGCCGCGCTCGTCCGTGACCTGGGCTGCCAGATCAATGGCAATGGCGCCGCCCAGGGAATGACCGAAGATGTAGCGCGAAGCCCGGGGATGCTGCGCAGCCAGCCAGTCCCAGGCGGCGCGGGCGTCTTCGGCCGCCATGCTTTCGCTGGGCAGACCCTGGGTGCTTTTGCCAAAGCCCCGGTAGTCAATGGCCAGCACCGAAAAACCGAGCTCCTGCATGCGCCGGATGCGCATGGCCGAGCCTGTCACGTTCCAGCGCGCGCCGTGCAGGTACAGCAACACGGGTGCGCCGGGCCGCCCGGCTTCCAGCCACAGCCCGTGCAGCCGGGTGGGCTGGCCGGTCAGGCGCGAGTCAAAGTTGATCCAGACGTCCTGCAGGCCTTCGGCCATGGATTCTCCGCCCCAGCTGCGGTCACTGGGCTGGAAGATCCAGGCGCGCTGCTTTTCGTCCAGCGTGGCGCAACCGGCCAGCAGGCCCAGCGCCAGGGCAAATGAGGTCAGGATATGCCAGCGTTTCATGAACCGGACTGACCGGCGGCCAGGCGAAAAGTTCATTGCCTTGCAACGCGGCGTCAGCGTCCGCGCAGGAAAAGAGCGTCCAGCTCGCGCACGGTGAGCTGGCGCCAGGTGGGCCGGCCATGGTTGCACTGGTCGGACCGCTCGGTCTCTTCCATCTGGCGCAACAGGGCGTTCATTTCATCCAGCGTGAGCTTGCGGTTGGCCCGCACGGCTCCGTGGCAGGCCATGGTGCCCAGCAGTTCGTTCTGCGCGCGCTGGATGACCGTGGAAGCGTCATGCTGGGCCAGTTCGGCCAGCACACTGCGCGCCAGCTCCACCGCATCGCCCTGCGCCAGGGTGGTGGGCACGGCGCGCACAGCCAAGGTTTTGGGCGAGAATGGCGTGATCTCCAGGCCCAGAATGGTCAGGGTGGCGACGCTGCTTTCGGCTGTGGCCACCTCTTGCGGCGTGGCGGCAAAGGTGGCGGGGATCAGCAGCGGCTGGCTCTGGATCGCATGGGCGTCCATCTGGGCCTTGAGGCGCTCGTACACGATGCGCTCGTGCGCGGCATGCATGTCCACAATCACCAGGCCCAGGGCGTTTTCGGCCAGCACATAGATGCCTTGCAACTGCGCAATGGCGCGGCCCAGGGGCCAGTCGCCCGCCGGCAGTTCTGCGGGTGAGGGCTGCACCTGCGGCCCGGCCGCGGGTTCGCGTGGCTGCCACAGTGCGCTGACATCGGACACCCGGTGCCCCGGGGCCGGGGCCGGATCGAAGTACATGGCCGACTGGGCCGGGGCGGCTGCAGGAGCGGGCCACGGTGAGGTACAGGCGGAGGCACTGCTGCCGCCCTGGAGGCCGGTGGTGTTGGCCGCAGCAGCCGTGGCAATGGCAGCTGCTGCCGCCGCGCGCGGCGCGGCCAGGGCGTTTTCCACCGCATGGCGCACCGCCTGGTGGACTTCGCGGCTGTCGCGAAAGCGCACCTCGATCTTGGTCGGGTGCACATTGACGTCCACCCGGGCCGGGTCGATGTCCACGTACAGCGCGTACACCGGCTGGCGGTGGCCGTGCAGCACGTCTTCATAGGCGCTGCGGGCGGCGTGGGTCAGCACCTTGTCGCGCACATAGCGGCCGTTCACGTAGGCAAATTGCTGATCGGCTCGGGATCGGGCGGCGTCGGGTATGCCGGCGCGGCCCGTCACCCGAACCGGTCCGGTCTGGTAGTCCACGGCCACGCTTTGCTCCAGCAACTCGCCTCCCAGTACATCGGCCAGGCGCTGGTCGCGGGAGGTGGCCCGCCACTGCTCCACCAGCTTGCCTTCGTGCCAGATGGCAAAGCCGACTTCGGGGCGGGCCAGCGCATGGCGGCGTACGGCTTCGATGCAATGCGCCAGCTCGGTGGCGTCGGTCTTCATGAATTTGCGGCGGGCCGGCGTGCTGAAGAACAGCTCCTTGACTTCCACCGTGGTGCCAGTGGCCCGTGCGGCTGGCCTCAGCTCGCCGCTGCGCCCGTCCAGCAGGAAAGCGCTGGCCTGGCCTTCGGTGCGCGACAGCAGCGAAAGTTCGGCCACCGAACTGATCGCCGCCAGCGCCTCGCCCCGAAATCCCATGGTGCCCACTGATTCCAGGTCGGCCAGCGAGGCAATCTTGCTGGTGGCATGGCGGCGCAGGGCCACGGGCAGTTCCTCGCGCGGAATACCGGCTCCGTCGTCTTCGACCGACACCAGGCGCACGCCTCCGGCCAGCAGCCGCACGGTGACCTGGGTGGCGCCTGCGTCCAGCGCGTTGTCCACCAGCTCGCGCACCACGGAAGCGGGGCGCTCGACGACTTCGCCGGCGGCGATCTGGCTGATCAGCTCGTCGGGCAGGTCACGGATGGGTCGGCGGATGGAACCCTGGGCAAGGGTGTGCGGGGGCTGGGCGGTCACCCGGCCATTCTAGGGCCGGGCCTAAATGGCCACCGGGGGCCGGTTGAATACGCCCCAGAACATGCCGATGGCCCGTGCGCTTTCCACGAGCTTTTCAAAATCCACGGGTTTCACGACAAAGCCGTTGGCCCCGGCGGCATAGCCAGCCTGGACGTCGCGCGGCTGGTTGGACGAGGTCATGATGACCACCGGGATGAGCTTCAGGGCATCTGACTTGCGCATTTCAGACAACAGCTCGATGCCGCCCATGCGGGGCATCTTGATGTCCACCAGTGCAAAAAGGGGGGGCAGGTCGATACGGTCAGCGTAGCGGCCCTGGCGCAACAGGTAATCCAGGGCTTCTTCGCCGTCGCGGCAGACGTCGACCGGGTTGGCCAGGTTCAGGTCGGACAGGCCCAGACGGAACAACTCCACGTCGTCTTCGCTGTCGTCCACGATCAGGATGGGGGAAAGTTGCGGCATCAGGCTGGCAGATTACCCCAATCGGGCTGGCAGGGCAAACCAGAAGCGCGCGCCGTGCCCGGGCTCGCTTTCCACCCAGACCCTCCCGCCGTGGCGGTCCAGGATGCGGTGCACGGTAGCCAGGCCAATACCCGTGCCGTCAAATTCGTCGGCATGGTGCAGGCGCGAGAACACCTGGAACAGGCGCGACGCATGGCGCATGTCGATGCCGATGCCGTTGTCGGCGACACAGACCCGGTGTTCGCCCGGTACCGAGGTGTCGGCATAGACCTCGATCACCGACGGATGGCTGCGGGCGGAATATTTCACGGCGTTGCCCAGCAGGTTGGCCATGACCTGCGTCATCAGGCTCGGGTCGGCCCGGACCGTGGGCAGCGGGCCGATCTTCCACTGGACGTCGCGCCCCTCCAGCTCGGGCTCCAGTGCGGTTTGCGTGCGTTGCACCAGCAAACCCAGGTCCACGTCGGCCAGCACCAGGGCGTGGTTGCCCAGCTGGGCGAAGGCCAGCATGCCGTCGATCAGACGGCCCATGTCGGCCGACGCGCGCTGGATGCGGTTCAGGTAATTGAGCGCTGTGGCGTCCAGCTGGCCGGCATGGCGCTGCTCGATCACGCGAGCAAAGCCATGCACGTGGCGGGCAGGCGCGCGCAGGTCGTGGGCAACCGAGTAGGCGAAGGCTTCCAGTTCGCGGTTCACGCGAGTCAGTTCAGCCGTTCGCGCGCGCACGGTGTCGTCCATGGCCTGGGCAAAGGCGCGTTGCTGCTCTTCGAGGCGCTTTTGCGCGGTCATGTCGTGAAACGATGCCAGCAGCAGGTACTCATTGCCGTGGCGTACCTCCCCCAGCGACATGGCAACCGGCATGGAGAGCCCGTCGCGGGTGACCACGGTCACGTCCTGGATGGTGCCCGCGCGCAATTCTTCGGGCCGAAGGCCGGGCACCAGGTCGGTAAAGGCCATGCCTTCGAGCTGGGTCTCGGGATAGCCGAACAGCGCCGCAGCGGCAGGGTTGGCACTGCGGATGCGGTCGGTGCTGTCCAGGGTGATGATGCCGGTCAGGGTGGCGTCCAGCAGTGCGGCGGCGCGGGCCTCGGACTGGTCCAGTGTTTCGCGCAGGCCGCTGGCCAGGGCCTGGGCGCGGTCGCGCTGGGCCAGTATGCGGGCGGCCAGCGCCAGCGCCAGCAAGGTCAGGGCAAACACCAGGGCGCCGGCTGTCAGTGACTTGACATCCAGATAGGGATTGACCGGGTGCGACTCCATGCGCACCTGCCAGAAGCGCCCGGCCACGATCAGCGTCTGGGACACTTCGAGCTGGGCGCGCCACAGGCCGTTTGCGGGCAACTGGCCGTACTGGCCCAGCAACGCTTCTGCCGGCGGGGTCGGGGTGTCGTCAGTGGTGGAGCCCATGTCGGTCAGCGTGACCTGGGTGGCCGGGCCGAAGTGGTTGCCCAGCGATGCGCCCAGCAGGTTGTCCACGATAAAGACCACAGACACCTGGCCGAGGTAGGCGGCGCGCCGCTGCTCCACGGTGCTGGTGGGTTCGCCGTTGCGGTATATGGGTGCACGCAGCACCACGCCCTTGCGTGAGCCCTGGACCAGGTTGAAGGGCGCTGAAGCACGCGTTTCACCGGTGTCACGCGCGGCCGCCAGGACCGCCATGCGAACCGGACCAAAGGCGGTGTCAAAACCGAACGCGGTTTCATTGCCCTGCATGGGTTCGTTGTACTCGGTCACCACATAAAAAGGGCGCGTGCCCTCGGGACGGATGCTGAACTTCGGATAGCCCGCCGGCTGCAGCGTTGTGTCGTTGCGCACGCGGGCCTCGTAGGCATCGCGTTGCCCGTGCTCTACCAGACGGGCGAACTGGACCGCTTGCAGCCCCAGCATGCCCTCTTCAATCCCCAGCGCGCTGGCGTACTGGTGAAAGTCCATCCTGGAGACTTCGTTGCTGGCAATGAACAGGCCCTGCAGGCCGCGCAGCACATTGCGCGCCTGGATGGTTCGGCTTTCGACCTCGTAGGCAATCTGGGTGAACCGGCGTTCGTGCTCGTGCTCCAGCGCATGCAGGTCTGAACGGGCGACGGCCAGCCAGGTCACAACGGCCAGCAAGGCTCCCAGCAACAATACGCCCAGGGCTGGCAGCCGCCGCCGGTGGCGAAGCAGGGGTTCGGTCGTCATGGGGCACCAGCATAATCGGTTGCCATGGATTTACTTGCTTTTCTGGTGGATTTCATCCTCCACGTGGACGCGCATCTGGAAGCGTTTGTGCGAACCTATGGCACCTGGGTCTATGCCCTGCTGTTCCTGATCGTGTTTGTGGAAACGGGCGTGGTCGTCATGCCTTTCCTGCCGGGCGATTCGTTGCTTTTTGTGGTCGGCGCGCTGTGCGGTGTGGGCTTCATGAGCTACCCGCTGGCCTGCGCCGTGCTGATTGGGGCAGCCATCCTGGGTGACCAGTGCAACTACTCGATCGGCCGCTATTTCGGGCCGAAGGTGTTCCAGTGGGAGCAGTCGCGCTATTTCAACCGGCGGGCCTTCAACCAGGCCCATGCCTTTTACGAAAAGTACGGCGGCATCACCATCATCCTGGCGCGCTTCATGCCCTTCATCCGGACATTCGCTCCGTTTGTGGCGGGT
>CAZUJD010000124.1:0-8917 GCA_964620025.1 uncultured Ramlibacter sp.
CGGTGGTGGAGCCGCCGTACTGCGCGCCGTAGTAGATGCCGGCCAGCATGATCAGTGCCGATACCGGGGGCAGCGCATAGGTGGCCGGCAGCAGCATGGCGATGGTCGCCACGGGCCCGATGCCCGGCAGCACGCCGATCAGCGTGCCCAGCACGCAGCCGATGAAGGCGTACAGCAGGTTGATGGGGGTGAAGGCGACGCCGAAGCCGGTCGCCAGGTTGGCAAGCAAATCCATGAAATAAAACTCCTCAGCCGCTGATGAACGTGGGCCACACGGGGATCTGCA
Source organism: uncultured Ramlibacter sp. (assembly GCA_964620025.1). Classification (GTDB taxonomy): domain Bacteria; phylum Pseudomonadota; class Gammaproteobacteria; order Burkholderiales; family Burkholderiaceae_C; genus RAM1. The sequence continues at coordinate 287 of CAZUJD010000124.1, forward strand.
GCTTCAGCAGCAGGATGAAGGCGATGTAGCTGCCCGCGGCCAGGATGGCCGCCAGGATCAGTACTTCACGCAGGTTGAAGTTTTCGCCCGCCATGCTGGCAACGATGGTCAAGCCGATAATGCCGATGATCAGACCCATGGCCGGCACGCCCACGCTGGGCAGGCCGCCCAGCAGCACGCCGAACAGCAGGTTGGCGCCCAGGATGTAGGCCAGCGGCTTCCAGGCCCAGGCGCCGATGGGTTCACCGTCTTCGGTCTCCACGACCAGCGACTGGAACATGATGGCCGTGCCCAGCAGCGTGAGCACCACGCCCAGCATCAGCGGGAAATAGCCCGGTCCCATGCGGGCGCCTTCGCCGATCGTGTAGGTGGTGGCGCCCCAGGCGAACGCCGCGCCCACGGCGCTGAACATCGCGCCGGCGGCAAAGTCTCTTTGGCTCTTGATTTTCATGTGAGGGGGTCAAAGTTGTGCGGTGTCCGTTTATCGGGCCTGGGCACTGACCGGTGGCTGACCAGCGGTCTACGTGGTAACGCGTAGCGGCCTTGCAGCAGAATGGAGGCGTCATGCGAATCCTTGTGGTGGAAGACGATCAGGTGCTGCGCGACGTCATGGTGCGAAGCCTTGGCGACGCGGGCCACCGCGTGGACGTGGCCGAAACGCTGGAGCAGGCCGAGCACCTGTGGCGTGTACAGCCGTTTGATGCCGTGCTGCTGGACCTGAACCTGCCGCTGTCAGGTTCGGCCCATGCAGGCCTGGGCAGTGGTTTGCGCGCCCTTCGCAACGCACGGGCACGGGGTGACCGCACGCCCGTGCTGGTGCTGACCGCGCGCAACCGCACCGAAGAGCGTATCGCCGGGCTGGACGCCGGCGCCGACGACTACCTGGGCAAGCCCTTTGACCTGGCCGAGGTGGAGGCGCGGCTGCGTGCGCTGGTGCGCCGCACCCAGGGCACTGAGGACCTGGTGCAGGTCGGTGAGCTGCAGCTTGACCGCCGCGCCAGGCGCCTGAGCCGGGCCGGGCAACCCATGGACATTCCGGCGCGCGAGTTCGAGGTGCTGTGGGAGCTGATGACCCCCGCAGGCCGCGTGGTCAGCAAGCGCACGCTGTCGGAAAAGCTGTCTGAACTGGATGAAGCCCTGGGCGACAACGCACTGGAAGCCTTCATTTCCCGGCTGCGCAAGAAACTGCTGGGCTCGGGCGCGCGCATCCGCACCTTGCGCGGTCTGGGTTATGTGCTGGAGGCCGGGGTTGACAGCACCGGTTGAGCCCGCCCGCGCGCCACCGTCGCTGCTGCACCGGCTGCTGCGCGACGTGATGGTGCCGCTGGCACTGACCTGGGCTGTCGGCACGGCCGTGATGATCGGCGTGGCCAGCCACTTCACCCAGCAGGCGTTTGACCGGTCGCTGCTGGATGACGCCTATCTCGTCGCATCAAACGTGCACCAGCAGGACGGCCGGCTGGCGCTGGCACTGACGCCGCGCGAGGTGCGCTCGGTGCTTTTCGACCAGAACGAAACTGCTTTCCTGGCCCTGGTGGATGCCGATGGGCGCCATATTGAAGGCACCGAGGGCCTTCAGCCCAGTCCGCCGCTGGGTGATGCCGTGTACCGCTACTCCTACATCCGCCATCAGGGCCGCAATCTTCGGGCGGTGACCTTGCGTCGCGAGCGGCCTGCACCTTTCATGGTGGTGATGGCGCAAACGACGCAAAGCCGCCGGGCCATGCTGCAGCGCCTGCTGGCCTGGTCGGCCGCGCCGCAACTGGCCCTGCTGGCGGTGCTGGCCTGGTGGTTGCGTCGCGCGATTGCGCGCGACATGCGGCCCCTGGCCGCCCTGCAGCAGGCGGTGGAGCGGCGCGACGTGCGCGATCTCGCCCCGGTGGATGAAGCCGCCAGCACGCGAGATGTGGAGCAGCTGGCGCAGGCGATCAATTCGCTGTTCACGCGCCTGGACGACAGTGTGCGCGCGCAGCGCGAATTTGCGGGCAATGTGGCGCACGAGTTGCGCACACCGCTGGCCGGCATCCGGGCCCTGGCCGAGTACGGCCTGTCACATGCCGACCCGGCGGTCTGGCGCGAACAGCTGCAGCGCATCGTGGGCAGCCAGGCGCGTGCCAGCCGTCTGGTGGACCAGCTGCTGGCGCTGGCGCTGGCGGACGAAGCGCGTGCGCACATCGTCCTGCAGCCGGTGGCGCTGGACGTGGTGGTGCGCGACGCGGTGCTGCGCTTCCTGCCGCGGGCCGACGCGCTGGGGGTGGACCTGGGCGCGCTGGGCGCCGAGGACCCGGTGTGGGTGCTGGCCGATCCCACCTTGCTGGAGGGCCTGCTGAACAACCTGCTTGACAACGCCCTGCGCTACGGCCGTCCCGCGGACGGCAGCCCGGCGCGTGTGACGGTGGATGTGACCTGCGATGAATCGCAGGTGGTGCTGAGCGTCCTGGACAACGGACCCGGCCTGCCCGTGGACATGGCGGACTCGCTGGTGCGGCGCTGGGCGCAGGGCCAGCAGGGGATGGAGCTGCGCGAGGGTGCGGGCCTGGGCCTGGCGATCGTGACGCAATATGCCGCCCTGATGGGCGCGCGCTGGACGGCCGGCGCGCCGCAATCAGGCCCGGGTCTCAAAGCCGGCGTGGTGTTGCAGCGTGCTGTGGGTGGGCTGGCCGCCGTCAGTTAACATGCGTGCGGGCCGGCCCTCATGGCAGGCCACGTCGCTCGGACGGTTCCGGGCGCTTACGTGAAAGTTCATCATGACCGCTTCTTCCAGCGCGAAGCGACGCTTTGCGCGCATCGACCGCCTTCCCCCCTACGTCTTCAACATCACGGCCGAGCTCAAGCTGGCCGCGCGCCGCCGGGGCGAAGACATCATCGACATGAGCATGGGCAACCCTGATGGCGCCACGCCGGCGCACATCGTGGCCAAGCTCACCGAGGTGGCCCAGCGCCCCGACACCCACGGCTATTCGGCCAGCAAGGGCATTCCCCGGCTGCGCCGTGCCATCAGCCACTGGTATGGCGAGCGCTACGGGGTGGACATCAACCCCGACAGCGAGGCCATCGTCACCATTGGCTCCAAGGAGGGCCTGGCCCACCTGATGCTGGCCACGCTGGACCGCGGCGACACCGTGCTGGTGCCCGATCCGAGCTACCCCATCCACATCTATGGCGCAGTGATCGCGGGCGCGGACATCCGCAGTGTGCCGGTGTCGCCCGACGTGGACTTTTTTGCGGAGCTGGAAAAGACCATTCGCGGCAGCTACCCCAAGCCCAAGATGATGATCTTCGGCTTTCCGTCCAACCCCACGGCGCAATGTGTGGAGCTGGATTTCTTTGAGCGGGTGATCGCGCTGGCCAAAAAGCACGACATCCTGGTGGTGCACGACCTGGCCTATGCCGACATCGTTTACGACGGCTGGAAGGCGCCGTCCATCATGCAGGTGCCTGGCGCCAAGGATGTGGCGGTGGAGTTCTTCACGCTGTCCAAGAGCTACAACATGGCGGGCTGGCGCATCGGCTTCATGGTGGGCAATGCGGACCTGGTGGCGGCGCTGGCACGCATCAAGAGCTACCACGACTACGGCACCTTCACGCCACTGCAGGTGGCCGCCATTGCTGCGCTGGAGGGCGACCAGGCCTGCGTGAAGGAGATCGCCGCGCAATACCAGCGCCGCCGCGACGTGCTCTACAAGGGGTTGCTGGATGCGGGCTGGGTGGTGGAGTGCCCCAAGGCCAGCATGTACATCTGGGCGCGCATTCCCGAGCCCTACCGCAAGCTGGGATCGCTGGAGTTCGCCAGGCAGCTGCTGGAAAAGGCAAAGGTCTGCGTGTCCCCGGGGATTGGCTTTGGCGACCACGGCGACGAGCATGTGCGCTTTGCACTGATCGAAAACGAGCCGCGCATCCGCCAGGCGGTGCGCGGCATCAAGGCGATGTTCAAGGCCGACGGATGGATGCCGTCCGCAGCCTGAGCGGACGGCGCCTGCGCCTACTTCGCGGGTTCGACCAGCAGCACCGGGTCGGCGGTCTTGGGCTGGATCACCACTGGCGCAGTGCCAGCGGGGACCACCACCGTCTCCACCTCGCGCAGCACACCGCCACCGGCCACGCTGCCGCTGGTGCTGCCGCGGCCTGCCATGCGGGCCTGGCAGGCTGCCTTGTCCTCACCCGACAGCACATCGCAGCGGGCCAGGGCGTTGGCGGCGTAGTTGGTGCCGCTGTCCAGCCTGCCCGCGCGCTTGTCGGCTGCGGCGTTGCTGGCTTCGCGCAGGCAGGTGGCGCGGTCCTGCTGGGTGGTGCCGCTCAGGCAGGCGGCGCGCTCGGACTGTGTATTGCCGGATGCATCAATGCCGGTGGTGCCGGCAGCTACCTGGGCGGTCGTGGCACCGGCCGCCAGCAAGGCCGCTGCACCAATGAGCGCGATTCGCTTTGTCAGGATGTTCATGAGGGGTCTCCTTGGAATGGACATTCAGTGAACCCAGTCTAGGAACGGGGCCGCCACACACCTGCCCGACAGCGCGCCCTGCGCCGGGCGCCGTTGGCGCAATGGCGCGTAGGAAATGTCCGGCAGGCAGGACCGAGCTGGGGCTCAGGTGGACCAGACGCGCGGTGCGGTGGCCGGCAAGCCCCACAGCCCGGTACGCCAGGCGTCACGCACGGCGCGCAGCAGGCCCATGGCCGGCTCCACCACCGGTGCCAGTGCGCGCACCACCACCACCTGGGCGTTGGGGGCTGTGGCGCCGGCTTGGGCCTGCAATGCGTGCGCGTCGATCACCGCTCGGGCCAGCGCCAGGGCTTCGTCGCGGCGCGTGCGCGACAGCGGCTCGCCGGACGCCAGGAACAGTGTGGCCATGCAGCGCTGACCGGCCAGCCCGAGCGGCCCGTCCATCAGGCGCCTGTCGGCGGCATCGATACGTCCGCGCTCCAGCCAGGCGCCGGGCAGCTCGATGTGCTGCACGAAGCTGCCGCGTTCAAAAGGTTGTTGCGCGTGGGGCAAGCCCAGCGCGGTGATTTCCCAGCCAAGCAGCTCCGCGCCGGGTGCCAGATCCAGCGTGAGGTGGTTCTGCGCCAGGCAACCGCTGTAGCACAGGGCCTCCAGTGGCAGCCATTCCAGACGGGCACCCGCCGCCGCTTTGATGCGTGTGCGCTGCACCGCCACCAGACCATCGCTTCGGTAAAAGCGGCTGGCTCCCGGTGTGGTCACCAGCCCGTGGGTACCAGCCCCTGCACTGATGCGCAGGTCCAGCGTGTCGCCGCCCACCAGGCCGCTGGGCGGGTGCACCAGCACGTTGTGGCAGACGGCGTCGCCCTCGGGGTACAGGCTTTGCAGGATGCGAAGCGGCCCGTCATGGGCAAAACGGGCCACGGTGCGGCCCGATTCGAGTGTGTAGTCCAGTGAGAGTCTTGCGTGCCAGGGCATGCACAGAGTTTACGTGCCGGCCTGTTTCCAGAATCCCACATGCGGCGCACTGGCTTGCGCCAGCAGCGCCGGTCCGATGCACTCGATCGGGTGGGGCGACGCGTTGAAAACGTCCCGGCATGACAATTCGGCGTCGCGCTGTGTGGCCACGTCGCCGCGGAACACGCGCAGGCTCACCGCGTCAATGCCGAACACCACGCGCTGGATGCCCGACCAGAAGATCGCGCCGGCGCACATCACGCAGGGCTCGCCTGACGAATAGATCGTGGCCCTGGCCAGTATGTCGCGGCCAACGCGCGGCGACACGTCGCGCACCGCGTTGGTCTCGGCATGGCCTGTACAGTCGCCCGTCTCGCTGGTGTTGCAGTACGCCTCGGCCAGCACCTCGCCGTCGGCAGACACCACCACCGCGCCGAACGGCCGGTTGCCGCGCTCCCGCGCGGTGCGTGACCATTCGATGGCGAGGCGCAGGTAAGTGCCGTCCTGCGCGTTCAGTTCGGCCTCGCTCACTGGGTAACCTCCGTGCTGCGCACTGCGGCGCGGGCGCCTTTGGGCGGCCGGGCGGCGCTCATGCCTTGAGCATGCGCTCGCCCTTGGGCGGCAGCATCGACAGGTTGAAGATGCCGTCGGCGGCCGGCCTGGACTTCAGGCCATACACCTCGGCCACATCGTCCACCTGTTGCTCCAGCACCAGCTTGCGGATGTCGCCCAGGCCGTGGCCGCGCGCCTCCGGTGTGCCCACGTACTGCGCGGTGATGCGCCATCGCTCCAGCTCCACCGACTCGTTCAGGATCGGTTCGCGCTGGCGCGTGGCGGCGATGGCGGACAGCGGGTCGGCAAAGGTTTCCATGATGGCGCGGTTGCTGGCGCGCAGGAAGGCCGCCACGACCTTGGGGTTCTGCGCAATGAGGGCGCTGCTGGCCAGGATGGCATTGCCGTACAGGTTCACGCCCGCGTCGGCGTATTTCAGGACCGACAGTTCGTCCTGCTTCATGCGCGCAAACAGCGACACGGCCGAGTCGTGGAAGTAGGTGGCACCGTCCACATCGCCACGCACGATCACGTTGTCGCGGGCGCTGAAATCGGTGGTGACCCAGTTGAAGATGTCGTTGCGTGCGCGCAGTTTCCTGGCCACCATGGGCCAGGCACGGCGCGTGGATTCCACGGCGGCGGCGGCGATCTTCTTGCCCTGCAGGCTTTTGAAATCAGTGGTGATGCCACGGTCCTTGCGGCCGATGATGGCAAACGGCGCGCGGTTGTAGTACTGGTACACGGCCTGCACGTGGGGTGTGCCGGGGTTCTGGGCGTTGAACTCGATCAGCGAGCTGATGTCACCCAGACCCATCTGGTACACCCCGCTGGCGATGCGGGTGATGGACGCCACCGAGCCGGCGCCGGTGTCGATCGTCACGTCCAGGCCTTCATCCTTGTAGTAACCCCTGGCCTGCGCCAGGAAGAACGGCGCGGTCTGGCCGGTGATGCGGAAGTCCAGCGTGAACTTCAGGGGCGTGAGCTTGGGTGAGGCCTGGCTCCACACCGCCGGGGCGGCAAGGGCAGACGAGGTGGCAAGGAAAAGACGGCGTTTCATGGCAGCTCCGTGAATGGATTGGGCTTGAAAACCCGGCAAGGCAACGCATGCGCCAAACCGGGGCAATCAAGAGCAATTTCCGGGCGATGCGCATCACGATGGTGCGCAGCTGCTGAACGCTTCTACTCTTTGATGCACATCAATGCAGGTTGTGTGCCAATGTGCGCTGGCTTGTGTTTTGCTAGCATGGTTGCCGAGAGTAGAAGCGTTCACCCGTGCAGACCTGGACCGCAGGCGCCCGGCCGGAAATTGCTCTTGGCAACATTTCCCTACAGGAGCGCTTCACCATGCTGGTTACCCAACAACCCGTTTTTCGCAAGTTCTGGCACGCGGTCATGCCGCTGTCGGCACTGGCATCCGGCCCCCAACCCTTCACGCTGCTGGGCGAGTCCATCGTCCTGTTCCTGGACGCGCAGGGCGAGCCCGCCGCCCTGCGCGACCGCTGCTGTCACCGTACGGCCAGGTTGTCCAAAGGCTGGTGCGTGGACGCACAGGGCCAGGCCTGCGCGCAGGGCCACATCCAGTGCGGCTACCACGGCTGGACGTACGACCGCGGCGGCAAGGTCATCCGCATACCGCAATATGACGAGGGCCGTGCCGTACCGCCGGATTACAGGACCACGGCCTACCACTGCGTGGCGCGGTACGGCTACGCATGGGTGGCGCTGGAAGACCCGGTTGCCGACATTCCCGACATTCCCGAATTCAGCAACCCGGCCTGGCGCACCATCTTCCAGTTCTACGAAACCTGGAACACCAGCCCCCTGCGTGCGCTGGAAAACTCGTTTGACAACTCGCACTTCAGCTTCGTGCACCGGGCGACCTTCGGCGTGCCGGACGCACCCAAGCCCAGCAAATACGAGATCATCGAGAACGACACCGGCTTCTACGCCGAGACGGTGATCGCCGCAGCCAACCCGGCCCGGTTCCAGCCCATCAGCGGCGTGAGTGACGCCGTCACCACACGCCACATGCGCAACGCCTATTTCCTGCCGTTCTCACGCCGGCTGGACATCGAGTACCCCGGTGCCAATGGCAGGCCCGGGCGCCGCCACGTGATCATCAACTGCTTCACGCCGATTGACGACGGCCGCATGCAGCTGTGCCAGTGGCTGTTCCGCAACGACACCGAGGAAGACTGTCCCGCGCAGATGCTGATCGACTTTGACGACGAGATCACGCGCGAGGACAAGGACATCCTCGAGTCCACCGATCCCGATGCGGTGGTGGACCTGCGCCGCCGCGGTGTCGAGTACTCCATGGATTCCGACCGCCCGGGCATCCTGATCCGGCGCAAGCTGATGGAATTGCTGGCCCGCTACGGCGAGGCCGAAGTGCACCGCTAGGACCGGGCTTGCCAGAAATCGCCGTGCAGCGCGGCGATCTCGTCCTCAACCCCGGCTACCGGGCCGATCACCTCGACCGCCTTCTGCCCGCGCGCAAACACCTCGCGGCAGGGCAGGTCCATGGTGGGGTTGTCGCCGTGGTTGCCGGTAAGCGCCAGCAGGCGTGATTCGGTCATGCCGAACACCAGGCGGCCGATGTGCGCCCGGTACTGCGTGCCCGCGCACATGGCGCAGGGCTCCACGGTGGTGACCAGGGTGCACTGCCACAGGTAGTCGGGGCTGTA
>CAZUJD010000125.1:0-8900 GCA_964620025.1 uncultured Ramlibacter sp.
GCCCCGCCGAAGTGTCGCGCGCCATCGACGCGCTGGCACACAGCGCGCAGTTTGCGCCGCTGCTGGCGCTGGACCGCGTGGGCGTGTATGGCGGCTCGGCAGGTGGGCACACGGCGCTGACGCTTGCCGGCGGACGCTGGTCGCCGACGTCGTTTCGCCAGCACTGCGCCGCGAACATCGAAGACGACTTTTCATCCTGCGCGGGCTACAGCACGCGGCTGCGCGGCAACCTGCTGGACGGCCTGAAGAAGCAGATCGTGCTGGGCGTGCACCGTCAGCGCTTTGACGACGACACCTGGTACACCCACCACGACGCGCGCATCGCAGCCGCCGTGGCCGCCGTGCCGTTCGCGGCGGACTTTGACATGGCGTCCCTCGCAAAGCCGCGCATCCCGCTCGGCCTGGTGATCGCCGGGCGCGACATCAACCAGGTGCCGCGCTTTCATGTGGGCGCCGTGCGCGCAGCCTGCACCCGCTGCGAAACCCTGGCCGACCTGCCGCAGGCCGGCCACGGCGTGATGCTGTCGCCGCTGCCGCCGCCCGACGTGATGACGGGCATTGCGCAGGAGCTCAACGGCGACCCACCGGGCTTTGACCGTGCCGCCGCAGTGCCTGCCATGAACGCCCGCATTGCCGCCTTCTTCCTGCAACACGTTGCCCCCATTCAATGACCACCACACCCCACCGCACCCGCCGCTTGCGCCTGGCCGCGCTCGCCGTTCCCGTCGCGCTGCTCGCTGCCCTGGCCGCCGCCGTGGCCTTTGGCGGCCCCGCGCCCATAGCGCCGCTGGCCAGCATCAACAAACCCTTTGCGGGCGTGGACTTTTCGACCGTGCCGCCGGCACGCACCTTCACCGCGCGCGACGGCACGTCACTGGCCTGGCTGTACTACCCGGCTGCGGGCGGCGCACCCAACGCGCGACGCGTGGTGCTGGTGCACGGCTCGTCCGCGCGCGGCCAGAGCATGCATGTGCTGGCCCAGGCGCTGGCCGCCGCCGGCCTGCACGTGGCGGCGCTGGACATGCGCGGCCACGGCAGCTCCGGCCCGCGCGGGCACGCGGCCTACATCGGCCAGCTGGAAGACGACATCGAAGACTTCATGCGCGCCGTGCCCCATGGCGGGCCGAGCACGCTCGCGGGCTTTTCGTCGGGTGGCGGCTTCGCGCTGCGCTTTGCGGGCGGCCACCGGCAGACGCTGTTTGACCGCTACGTGCTGCTGTCGCCGTATCTGCACCACACGGCCCCCACCCAGCGGCCCGGCAGTGGCGGCTGGGCGTCGGTCGGGTTGCCGCGCATCGTGGCGCTGAGCGTGTTGAACGCGGCGCGCGTCACGGCATGGAACGACCTGCCGGTGATCCGCTTCGGCCTGAACGAGGCGGCACGGCCGCTGCTCACCGCCAGCTACGACTTCACGCTGATGGCCAGCTTTCGCCCACACAACGACTGGCAGGCCGATATCCGCAACGCCACGCGGCCGATGCGCATTGTGGCGGGGCGCAACGACGAGCTGTTCGACGCGACGAAATTCGCCGCGGCGTTTGAAGCCGCCGGCCGCGCGGTGCCTGTCACGCTGCTGGACGGCACCGGCCACATGGGCCTGACGCTGGACGCCAGCGCCGTGCAGGCCGTGGCCCGCGCCTGCGTAGAATGATTTGATGCCCCAGACCCTGTCCCCCGAAGAGATCGACGCACTTGCGCGCAAACGTGCCGGCGCCAAGCTGGGCTGGTACGTCCATGCCACGGTGTACGTCCTGGTCAACCTGGTGATCTTTGCCATGTCCAGGTACGCCTTCGGCACGCGGCCGTGGTCGGTGTTTCCGCTGCTGGGCTGGGGGCTGGGCCTGGCGCTGCACGGCGTGTCGGTCTTTGTGCTGGGCGCCGGCAGCGGCCTGCGCGAGCGGCTGGTGCAGCGTGAGCGTGAACGCATCCAGCGCCAGCAGGGCCCGGGCAACCTGCCATGAGGCTGGACTGGCTGTCCAAGCTGCAGCACCTGTTGCAGGTCATGGCGTTTTGCCTGGCCATCGCCACCGTGCAGTACGCCTTCCAGCCCGAGCGGCCCTATGCGCCGCCCGTGGCCTATTCGGTGGCCATCGGCCTGTTCACCTGGGCGTTCATCGACCTGGGGCGGCACCTGTTCCCGTCGGCCGCTGAAACCGGCTGGCCCCAGGGCCTGTGGGGCGTGACACTGGTGGCCGGCGGCATCATCGGCGGCTATTTCCTGGGCACTGCGCTGGCCGACCTGGGCTGCCGTACCTTTGGCTGGTATGCCGGCAGCCCGCCGGTGGACCCGGTGACCAACCTGCGCCAGTCGATCCTGATCACGGTGCTGGCGGGCATTGCGGGCAGCTTCTATTTCTACGCCGTCAACAAGAGCGCCTACCTGGAGCGCAAGATGGTCGAGGCGCGGCACCATGCCAGTGAAGCCCGTCTGAAGCTGCTGGAAACGCAGCTGGAGCCGCACATGCTGTTCAACACGCTGGCCAACCTGCGCGTGCTGATCGGCGTGGACGCGGCCCGCGCGCAGACCATGCTGGACCACATGATTGCCTACCTGCGCGCCACGCTGGATGCGTCGCGCGCCAGCGCCCACCCGCTGCAGGCCGAGTTTGACCGCCTGCGCGACTACCTGGAACTGATGAGCATCCGCATGGGTCCCCGCCTGCGTTACACGCTGGCGCTGCCCGCTGCGCTGGCCGCGCAGCGCGTGCCCACCCTGCTGCTGCAGCCGCTGGTCGAAAACAGCATCAAGCACGGTCTGGAGCCCAAGGTGGACGGCGGCAGCATTGAGGTCAGCGCGCGCACCGACGGCGGCCAGCTGGTGCTGGAAGTGACCGACACCGGCGTGGGCCTGGACGGCGGCAGCGCGGCCGGCAGCAGCGGGTTTGGGCTGGCCCAGGTGCGCGAACGGCTGGCCACGGTGTACGGTGACGCCGCCACCATGGACTTCGGTGCGGCCGCGCAAGGCCTGGGCACGCGCACGGTGATCCGCATCCCGACGGCCCTGTAAATCTTCGCGCCATGAACGCCACCGCCCTGATCGCTGAAGACGAACCCCTGCTGGCCCAGGCGCTGACCGCCGAGCTGGCCCGTGCCTGGCCGGGCCTGCAGGTGCTGGCCACCGTGGGCGACGGCGCCAGTGCCGTCACGCAGGCGCTGGCGCTGAAACCCGACGTGCTGTTCTTTGACATCCGCATGCCGGGCCAGACCGGCCTGGACGCCGCTGTGGCGCTGGCGGACGAATGGCCCGAGGGCAGTCCGTTCCCCGCCCTGGTGTTTGTGACGGCATACGACCAGTACGCCGTACAGGCCTTTGAAGCCCAGGCGGTGGACTACGTGCTCAAACCCGTGCAGGCCGCCCGCCTGCAAAAGACGGTGGCCAAGCTGCAGCAGGCGCTGGGCGCCAGGGCCCAGGGCACCAACCCGCTGGAAGCCACACTGGGCCAGCTGCGCCACCTGCTGGCCGGTACCCCGGCGCTGGCACAGGCCCCGCTGAAAGTCATCCAGGCCAGCGTGGGCACCAGCATCCGCATGGTGCCGGTGGACGAGGTGAGCTACTTTGAAGCCGCCGACAAATACGTGCGCGTGCTGACGGCCGACCACGAATACCTGATCCGCACGCCGCTCAAGGAGCTGCTGCCCCAGCTGGACGCGCAGGCGTTCTGGCAGGTGCACCGCGGCACCGTGGTGCGCGCCGCGGCGATCGACAGCGTCACGCGCGATGAAGCCGGCAAGCTGCACCTGACGTTGAAAGGCCGCAGCGAAAAACTGCCGGTGAGCCGGCTGTACGCGCACCTGTTTCGCGCGATGTAGCCGGCGGCTGGGGCGACGCCGGCAACGGCGCATCGCGCAGCGCCAGCACGGCCGGCACCTCGCTGCGGCCGATGCCGATGTCGGCCAGGTCGCGGTCGCTCATGCCGCGCAGTTCGTCGCGCTCACGTTGCCGGCGCTGTGCCTGCCTGATGAAGTTCCAGATCATGTGCTGCTCCTGATGCATGTCCCGAGGCCCTGCATGGTGGCGGCTACACTGCTATTTGGGAAGTTGAGATTTCTGAGGTCATTTATCAGGTTTTCTGATAACCACCGGAACCACCGCCATGCGTGAACTGAACCTGGACCAGCTGCGCACGCTGGTCAGCATTGCCGACCTGGGCACCTTCTCGGCTGCGGCGCAGGCCCTGCACCTGGCCCAGCCCACGGTGAGCCTGCACGTGAGCGAGCTGGAATCGCGCCTGGACACGCCGCTGGTGCTGCGCGGCGGCCGCCGCGTGGCGCCCACGCCCGCGGGCGCGGTGCTGGTGGAGCGCGCCCGGCGCCTGCTGCGCGATGCCGACGACGCGGTGGACGCGGTGCAGCGCCATGCCCGGGGCTCGGTCGGCCGGGTGCGCCTGGCCACCACCACGGGCCTGCTGGTCAACATGCTGCCGCGCGTGCTGGAGGCCATGGCCGAAACCCACCCGGGCGTGGATGTGCAGGTGAGCATCCTGGGCACCAGCGACGCGCTGGCCCAGCTGGAACAGGGCACGCTGGACGTGGGCCTGGTGGCCGCGCCCGGTGCACTGGCCACACTGGTGGCCAGCCCCTGGCGGCGCGACCCCATGGTGGCCTACCTGCCCGCCGGCTGGGCCGCGCCCAAACGCGTGTCGCCGCAGTGGCTGGCCGCCAAGCCGCTGATCTTCACCGGCGCCGGCACCCAGCTGTACCGCCAGACCATGGAATGGTTTGCCCACGCCGGCTGTGCGCCGCGCGGGCGCATCGAGCTGAACTACACCGCCGCCGTCAAAAGCCTGGTGGCCGCCGGCTACGGCGCCGCCGTGCTGCCGCTGGAAGGCGAAGCTCCCGGCCAGGTGTCGCCCGGGCTCAAGACCGCGCAGCTCACCCCCGCGCTCACCCGCCACACCGTGGTGGTGCACCGCCCGCTGCCCACGCTGGACGGCGCCACCCGCAACCTGCTGGAAACGCTGGCCAGGTTCCGCCAGCGTTAAAAATTACCGAATCTGACCCGGCGCGGGCTGCGTAAGGGGATGGACGCCACCACAAAAGAGCGTCGATCACTTCACCCAACCCCATGAATCAAGGAGTCAGAACCATGTTGATCCGTACCGCCCTGGCCGCATCCGCCGTCGCCCTCATCTCTGCCTGCGCCAGCAGCCCCATGATGATGAAACCCTTTGACCAGGCCGGCCTGCCCGCCGCCGTGCAGGTGCCCGCGGGCAACAAGGTGTTCTGGGAAACCGTGGGTGTGGGCGAGATCACCTACGAATGCCGTGCCAAGGCCGGCGCCGCAGGCCAGTTTGAATGGGTATTCGTGGGCCCCGACGCCAAGCTGAACGACCGCGGTGGCAAGCAGGTGGGCAAGTACTACGGCCCGCCCGCCACCTGGGAAGGCATGGATGGCGTGAAGCTGACCGCCACGCAGGTGGCGGTGGCGCCCGGCGCTGCAGGCAGCATTCCGCTGCAGCTGGTCAAGGCCAACCCGGCTTCAGGCATGGGCATGGTCAGCGGCACCACCTACATCCAGCGCGTGGCCACCATGGGCGGTGTGGCACCGGCCACGCCCTGCGCCGCCGGCAACATGGGCGCCAGGCAGATCGTGAAATACCAGGCCGACTACATCTTCTGGCGCGCCGCGTAAGAACCCGCGGCCCCCAGACCACTCACCCCAGATACACAGCGATTCCTCCAGGGTGAAGTCCGGCGCCCCTCCGCCGGCATTGCATGACCCGCCAGCCCCGAAACGGGCCGGCGGGTCTTTTTTTTGCACCACCATGTCGCATCAGTTTGGCTAATAAGTAGTGAAGGTTAATCACATCCATTGAAACCCTGTAGTGGCTGCCCGAGGGTGCTGAATACATTGCGTTACACCTCAACCCCCCTGGAGCACACCATGCACACACCCACCCGCCGCCAAGCCGTCACAAGCGCGCTGGCCTTCGGTGCCGTTGCCGCCGCCACCCTGCTGGCCGGCTGCGACAGCGCGCCATCCGTCATCAGGATCGGCGTGGCCCAGCCCCTGTCGGGCAACCTGGCCGCGCTGGGCCAGGACATGCACAACGGCGTGAAGCTGGCCGTGGACGAGCTGAACAAGGGCGGCTTCAAGATCAAGGGCAAGCCCGTGACGATCGAGATCGTGGCCGTGGACGACCGGGCCAACGCCGCCACCGGCAAGGAAGTGGCCCAGCAACTGGTGGACGCCGGCGTGGTGGCCGTGATCGGCCACCTGAATTCGGGCGTGAGCATTGAAGCCGCGCCGCTGTACGCCGCCAAAAACATTCCCCAGCTGGCGATTTCGACCAACCCCAAATACACCCAGCTGGACCTGCCCACCACCTTCCGCCTGGTGGCCAACGACACCCTGCAGGCCAAGGCCATCGGCTCGTTTGCGGCCGGCCAGCTCAACTCGAACAAGTTCGCCGTGCTGGACGACGGCACGCCGTACGGCAAGGGCCTGGCCGACGGCGCCGCCGCCGAGCTGACCAAGGCCAAAAAGGAGATCGCCATCCGCCAGGGTTTTGACGACAAGACCACGGCCTTTGACGAGCTGGCCGGCAAGATCAAGGAGTCGGGCGTGCAAGCCGTGGTGACCACGCTGAACGACTTTCAGGTGCTGGCACTGATGGAAGCCCTGAAGAAGATCGACTACGCCAAGCCCGCCATCCTGGGCGGTGACACGATCAAGACCACGGCCATGCTCAAGGGCGCGGGCATGATGCAAGGCGGGCTGTTTGCCACGTCGCCCATCCTGGAAGCGCGGGAATTTCCGTCGGGCGCCCGCTTCCTGGACGCGTACCGCGCCGCCTTCAAGGTGGAGCCGGCCTATGGCGGCCATTACAGCTACGACGCCATGCACGTGGTGGCCGCGGCCATCAAGCGCGCGGAATCGGCCAAGCCCCAGGCCATTGGCGACGCACTGCGCAGCATTGACGCCTATGCGCCCGTGACGGGTTCGATGAAGTTCGACACCCGGGGCGAACAGCGCTACGGCGTGATCAGCGTGTATGCCGCACGCGGCGGGCTGTGGGAGTCGCAGGTGCGCTCCGACGCCTGGTAACAGACCCGAAAGACGGCGCCGTCCTACAACACGCACGGCGCGCCCGGGTTCTACTGGCACTGCATCACCCCGACTCCTCTGAGTCCCCTCCCTCCCTCGGGGTGAGTCAGTCCGGTCCTCCGTCCCGAGGCTGACACGTTGGCCCGCAGGCTCCCCGCCTGCGGGCCTTTTTTTGGGCCAGCCTGAACCGGGCAGGCACCGCCCAGCAAAAAGCCCCGCAACGCGGGGCCTTTTGACAACCAAAGAGGACCGGGCCTAGCGGTGATGGCCGTGTCTGTGCCCGTGCTTCCAGTGGCCGCGCGGTGCCGGGGCGTAGTAATAGCCAATGGGGTAGACCGGCGCCGGGCGCACGTAATAGCCCGGCGTGTAGTACTGCACCGGCGGCTGCACATACACCGGCTGCGGTGCCACATAGACCGGCGCCGGCTGCACATAGTACGGCCGCGCGTTGGTGGCGCCAAGGGTGACACCCGGCGCGGCATGCACGCCGACAGACCAGGTCACGTCGCTTGCCAGCGCCGGGGCTGAAGCCAGCGACACGAGCACAGCAAGGGCAGCGGCGCCGGCAAAAACAGAACGATGGGGCTTCATGGTGTGAACTCCTGAGTGGATGGGGCCCGACAGCGCCCCTTGGCCCCATTAAACGCAGCCAGGTGTAAGCGCCGGGGCGTGGGCCGTGTCAAAGCAGTTGCCAGAAGTAACGGCTCCCCCGAGGTGGCGCCAGCAAGCCCCGGGGGCCGCCCCCTAAAATGCCCCTATATGAACGCCCCCGCCGATAAAGAACCCCTAAAACCCAGCAATTTCCTGCGCCAGGTGATTGAGCGCGACCTGGAACAAAACACCTACGGCCCGCGCCGCTGGGGCGGCAGCCCCGGCGACGCCGCACACCACCAGCAGGGGCAGCCCGACCCGGCCAAAATCCGCACCCGCTTCCCGCCCGAGCCCAACGGCTACCTGCACGTGGGCCATGCCAAAAGCATCTGCCTGAACTTTGGCCTCGCGGCCGATTACGGCGGGGTGTGCCACCTGCGCTTTGACGACACCAACCCCGAGAAGGAAGACACCGAATACGTCAACAGCATCATCGACTCGGTGAAATGGCTGGGGTATGACTGGGCCCAGCCGGGGAATGACAAGCCGTACCAGGCCAGCGACTACTTCGGCTTCATGTACCGCGCGGCCGAATACCTGGTGGAAGCCGGCCACGCCTACGTGGACGAACAAAGCGCAGAAGACATGCGCAACAACCGCGGCGACTTCAGCAAGCCCGGCACCGACAGCCCGTACCGCAGCCGCAGTGTGGCAGAGAACCTGCAGCGCCTGCGCGACATGAAAGACGGCAAGCTGCCCGACGGCGCCGCCGTGCTGCGCGCGAAGATTGACATGGCCAGCCCCAACATCAACATGCGGGACCCGGCCATCTACCGCATACGCCGCGCCACGCACCACAACACGGGCGACACATGGTGCATCTACCCCATGTACACCTACGCGCATCCGATTGAGGACGCGCTGGAGAACATCACCCACAGCATCTGCACGCTGGAGTTTGAAGACCAGCGCCCGTTTTATGACTGGCTGCTGGACCGCCTCTGCGAAGGCGGGCTGCTGGCCCAGCCGCACCCGCGCCAATACGAATTTGCGCGGCTGAACCTGACGTATGTGATCACCAGCAAGCGCAAGCTGAAACAGCTGGTGGACGAAGGCCACGTGAGCGGCTGGGACGACCCGCGCATGCCCACCATCGTGGGCCTGCGCCGGCGCGGCTACACGCCCCAGAGCATCCAGCTGTTTGCAGAACGCATAGGCGTGACCAAGAGCGACAGCTGGATCGACTACAGCACGCTGGAAG
>CAZUJD010000126.1:0-8785 GCA_964620025.1 uncultured Ramlibacter sp.
TGCCGCCCTGCTCGCTGTCCTTGCCCACCATGTAGCCGGTGGTGTTCTGCAGGTAAATGATGGGGTGTCCCAGCTGGCACATCCACTGGATGAAATGTGCCGCCTTGTTGGCGCCGGCCACGTCGATCGGGCCGTTGTTGGTGATGAACCCGACATCATGACCTTCCAGACGGGCCTGCGCGCAAACGGTGGCCGCGCCGTACAGCGGCTTGAACTCCAGCAGGTCGGAGCCGTCCACCAGGCGGGCGATCACCTCGCGCATGTCCACCGGCTCACGGTGGTGCGCGGGCATGAGGGTGAGCAGCTCGTCCGCCGCGTGCCGGGGCGGGACCGCAACTGGCGCCGGGCGGGAGCCGGCCCAGCCGGTGCGTTGCACCACCTCACGCGCAATACCCAGCGCATGGCGGTCGTCCTCGGCCAGGTACTCGCCCAGGCCCGAGACGGCGGTGTGCATTTCGGCGCCGCCCAGCTCTTCTTCGGTCGCGACCTCGCCAGTGGCGGCCATCAGCAGGGGCGGCCCGGCCAGGAAAGCGCGTGACCGGCCGCGCACCATGATCACCACGTCGCTCAGGCCGGGCATGTACGCGCCACCCGCTGTGCCCGAGCCATGCTGCACCGTGATGACCGGAATGCCCGCCGCCGACAGCCGCGCCAGGTTGCGGAACAGGCTGCCGCCATGCACGAAGCCTTCCACCCGGTATTTCATGAGATTGGCACCGGCGCTTTCCACCAGATGCACGAAGGGCAGCCTGTTCTGCAACGCGACTTCCTGCACCCGCAGGATCTTTTCCAGGCCCATGGGCTGGATCGCACCGGCTTCGATGCCCGAATCGCTGGCCACCACCATGCAGCGCACACCGCCGATGAACCCCATGCCCGCCACGATGCCGCCGCCGGGCACGGAGGCCTCGGGATCCTTCGTGTCCTGGAGGAAGCCCGCCAGCGAGCACAGCGGCACATACGGCGAGCCCGCGTCCAGCACCAGCGCCACGCGCTCACGCGGCAGCAATTGGCCGCGTTTGTCGAAGACAGGCCTGGACCTGGCCGATGCCTGCTCGGCACGCTCCTCCAGCGCACGCAGCTGCGCGATGCGTGCCAGCATGGCGTCACGCCGCTGCTGCGCCACCGCGCCTGCCGCGTTCCATGAGCTTTGAAACACCGTCATGACATCGCCCCCACGCTTGTCAGTTCGTGTACTACGCTGCCCGCCGAGGGGGCCTTTGCGCCTTGGGGTAGCCCGGCGTCGCTCATTTCTGGAACACCTTTGGCGTCTGGTACCGGTGAAAGCCGTCAAACGGCTTCACTGCGTCCCGCTGCTGCACATCCTCTGCCGCCGCCACCTGCCCCCAGCCCATGCGCACCTGCGGCCGGGCGCCGTCCACGCGCAGCACGGTCCCGCTGACGAAACTGGCCGCCGGGCTCAGCAAAAAGACGATGGCCGCTGACGTTTCTGCCTCGTTGCCGAACCGGCCCAGGGGCACGGTCTCGCGCATCTCGCGCAGCATGGGGCCGGCCTCGGGCGGGTAATGGTCCATGCCGCTGGACGCGATATAGCCCGGCGCCACGGCATTCACGCGCACGCCGCTCCTGGCCCACTCGAGCGCGGCCGTTTCTGTGAAGCTCACCATGCCCGCACGGGCCGCGCCGCTGTGGCCCATGCCCGGCATGGACCCCCAGATGTCAGCCACGATGTTGACGATGCTGCCGCCGTGCGCCTGCATGGACTGCAGATAGCATTCGCGCGCCATCAAGAAGCCGCCGGTCAGGTTGGTAGCCACCACGGCGTCCCAGCCCTTGGCGCTGATGTTCTCCAGCGGCGTGATGTACTGCCCGCCCGCGTTGTTCACCAGGCCGTCAATGCGCCCGTGCGCGATGACAATGGCCGCCACGGTGGACCTGACCGCTTCTTCGTTGCGGATGTCGCACGCGTGAAAGCTCACGTGGCCCACATGGCCGCTGGCGTCCACGGCGATCTCGGTCGCCACGTCCTGCAGCTTGGCCAGGTTGCGGCCAATCAGCACCACATGGGCGCCCAGCGAGGCCAGCTCATGCGCCGCGCAGCGCCCGATGCCCGATCCGCCACCGGTGACGACAAAGACCTTGCCGGCCAGCAGGCCGGGCTTGAAGATGGATTGGTAGCTCATGGCGTGTCGTGAATGAACAGCGCCATGGCGGCGTCTGTGAGTTGGTCCAGCGTCGCGCCCTTCTTGCGGTCGTACCACTGGGCAGACCAGTTCAGCGCGCCAAAGATCAGCAGCCGGGCCAGCTTGACGTCAGCCTGCAACTGCCCGCTGCGGTGCAGGGCCTGCAACACCGGCACCCAAATTGCCTCGTATTCCCCCTGCAGTGTGGCCAGCGTGGCGCGCTGGCGCGGGGTGATGGCGCGCGACTCATACAGCATGACGGGGATGAAATCGCTGCCCGGGCCCAGCAGGATGTCAAAGTGGTTGCGGATCAGTACCGCCAGCAAGGCCCGCGGGTTTTCCGCAGTTTGTTCATTTTTTTGCAGCGCAAGGGCCTGGCGCTCGATGGCCGATCGCATGCCCTCTTGCATCACCGCGAACAGCAGCGCGCCCTTGCTTTTGAAGTGATAGAACGGCGAGCCGCTTTGCATGCCCACCGCCGCAGCTATGTCTCGGGTGCTGGTGGCGTCAAAGCCCTTGCGGCGAAAGAGGCGTGCCGCCCCAGCCACCAGTGCCTGGCGGCGGTTGCCGTCGTCGCGGTCCTCCACCGTCTTGCGCGGGCGGCCGCGCGGGCGCTTGAGCGCCGGAGCGGAATCTGCTGCAGTCATGTCCATGGCCACAGACCTTAGCAAAACCCCATATTTTTAGCAAGCGGTTGCTTGGTAAAAATATATCGGACTCAGGCTGGCTGTTGCTGCGCGCGCTCCAGCAACAGCTCGCGCTCCCGTTCGTTGTGTGTCATTTCGGCCGCCCGCATGAATTCGGCGCGCGCCTCGTCATGGCGGCCGAGTTTGGCCAACAGGTCGCCACGCACGCTGGGCAGCCAGTGGTAATTGCGCAGCGCCTTGTCGCGCTGCAGTGCGTCAATGATCTCCAGCCCGGCCGCCGGACCGAAGGCCATGCCCACAGCCACTGCGCGGTTGAGCTCGACCACGGGTGACGGCGCTGTCTGCGCCAGTGCGTCATACAGCGCTGCGATGCGGACCCAGTCAGTCGCATCTCCCTCAGGTGCACTGGCATGGCAGGCCGCGATGGCTGCCTGCAGCGCATAGGGTCCCATCGGCCGGACCTGCGCCTGGCACAGGTGCTGCGCCTGCTGCAGCGCCGCCAGGCCGCGGCTGATCAGCAGCCGGTCCCAGCGCCCACGGTCCTGCGCCATGAGCAGCACCGGGCGGCCCTGGGCATCCACCCGGGCGGCGCTGCGTGACGCCTGCAGTTCCATCAGCGCGGCCAGCCCATGGGCTTCGGGTTCTTCATGGGCCAGTTCGGCCAGCATGCGGCCCAGGCGCAGGGCTTCCTGCGTCAGGGCCGGGCGCATCCAGTCCTCGCCCGCCGTGGCGGTGTAGCCCTCATTGAACACCAGATACACCACCTCCAGCACCGACGCCAGCCGGTCGGCCAGTGCATCGGCACGCGGCAGTTCAAAAGGCACCCGGGCTTCGCTCAGCGTGCGTTTGGCACGCACGATGCGCTGGGCCATGGTGGGCTCGGGCACCAGGTAGGCCCGTGCAATTTCGTGTGTGGTCAGTCCGCCCAGCAGGCGCAGCGTGAGCGCGACCCGTGCATCCGTGGACAGCACCGGATGGCAGGCCGTGAAGATCAGGCGCAGCAGGTCGTCGCCGATATCGTCCTGGCGCGCGGCGTCCAGTGCGTCCACGAAATCGGGGACGACCAGAACCTCCTGCGCCTGCAGGTCATGGCCCAGCGCCTCCAGCTTCTCGCCGCGCATCTTCAGGTGCCGCAGGTGGTCCAGCGCCTTGCGCCTGGCGGTTGTCACCAGCCAGGCCGCCGGCTTGTCGGGTACGCCGTCGCGCGGCCAGTGCTCCAGCGCGGCCACCAGCGCGTCCTGCGCCAGTTCTTCGGCCAGGCCGATGTCGCGCACCATGCGCGCCACGGTGGCAACGATCCTGGCTGATTCAATGCGCCAGACGGCAGAGATGGCTTCATGGGTTGCCGAGTGCACTACGCGCCCCCGGCCGCCGGCGGGAGGCGGCGATGCGCACCCAGTGATGCACGTGCAGGCCTCATGGCTTGTCCATGTACATCAGCTCCCACATGTGGCCGTCCGGGTCGGTGAAGCCGTGGCCGTACATGAATCCGTGGTCCTGCACCGGCATGGGCGCCGTACCGCCTGCTGCGAGGGCTTTGCGCACCAGTTCATCGACCTCGGCGCGGCTTTCGCACGACAGGCAGATCAGCACTTCGGTGCTTTTGGCGGCATCGGCCACCGGCTTGTTGGTAAAGCCCTGGAAGAAGGGCTCTACCAACAGCATGACGTAGCTGTGCCCCTGGTTCACCACCATGCAGGCGCCCTGCTCGTTGGTGAATTGCGGGTCGAACGAAAAGCCCAGGCTTGTGAAAAAGGCCTGGCTGCGCGCCATGTTGCGGATGGGCAGGTTGACATACATCTGGCGGGTCATGAGGGTCTCCGTGAACGGGTGGTGGTCCAGGGGCGGAATCAGGCAGGCTTTTCGGCGCGTGCCTTCAGGTTGGCCAGGCCGGCCTCAAAGTCGCTTCCCACCATCTTGTCCATGTCGAAAATGACGCCCATGAACTTTGACAGGAAAGGCGCCGGGCCCTCCATGGACCAGGTCGCCAGGGTCTGGCCGCCTTGTGGGACCAGTGTGAAGGTCACGACGTTGTGCACCTCAAATGGCTGGGTCATGTCCAGGCGCATGCGCACCTGCGAAGGCGCTGCGGCATGGGTGATTTCAAGGCTGCCGCTGCCGGA
Organism: uncultured Ramlibacter sp.; assembly: GCA_964620025.1. Classification (GTDB taxonomy): domain Bacteria; phylum Pseudomonadota; class Gammaproteobacteria; order Burkholderiales; family Burkholderiaceae_C; genus RAM1. Next base: position 4,915 of record CAZUJD010000126.1, read on the forward strand.
CTTCTTGCCGTCGAAGTCATAGCGTGCGCCCGGACCGGCCGGCGGCCCGCTGTAGCGGCCCGTGGCCTGCGGGTCCCGCAGTGCGTAGGGGCTCCAGCGGTTGAATTCGCGCACGTCGTTGATCAGCGCAAACAGCTGTTGCGGCGGCGCGGCAATGCCGGCCGAGCGGGAAACACGGAAGGTATCGGGACGCTGCGAGGCGATGGCGGCGACAACGGCAATCACCAGCGCCAGCAGGCCGAGCGCACCGAGCAGGAGGGTCTTGATCACGGCGGGTACCTCGGTCGCGGTTTACTTCTGGCTCGGCGTGTTCATGTCACGAAAGCGCTGAACCTGCTCGTTCGGCTCGAAATCGTCCAGTTCGTAGAGCTGGCGCACTTCAATCACCGCCAGCGCGTTCTCGCCCACCGGGTTGGGAAACCGGCGCGACCATTCCAGTGCCTCTTCGCGGCTGCGCACCTGGATGGTGGTGAAGCCCGCTATCAGCTCCTTGCTTTCGGCAAACGGGCCATCCACCACGGTGCGCTTCTGCCCGTCGTAATGGATGCGCCAGCCCTTGCGGCTGGGTTGCAGGCCGCTGGCGTCCAGCAGTACACCGGCCTTGGACAGCTGCTCGTGGTAGTCGGCCATGGCGGCCATCAGTTTCTCGTCGGGGCTCTGCGGCGAAGTCTCGGCCTCGAATTCGGGGTTGGACTTGACGATGATCATGTACCGCATGTCGGGCTCCTGGTCAGGTGGGCGCCGGAATGGCTCCCTTTGCCTGCACGACGAACCGGACAGCCGGTTCTCGACACATCTGGCTGCTTTATTCGGGGCTCAGGCCCCGGCGGCGGCCAGGCTGTCGTCGTAGCAGGGGGCAAAAACGCGTACTTCGACCGTGGCCCACTGGGCCGCCGGGCATTCCCGGGCAATGGCCACCGCCTCGTCCAGGGTGTCGCACGTGAGAATGAAATACCCGCCGATCATTTCCTTGGCCTCGGCGAAGGGGCCATCCATCACCTGGGCCTTGCCGCCCGCGTGGCTGACGCGCACAGCCTGGCGGTGTGACGCCAGTGATTCGGTGGCCACCAGCTGTCCGCGCGCTTTCAGCCTGTTGCCAAAGGCCACCATCTGCGCATAGGCGTCACGGCCCTGCTCTTCGGTGCGTTCCTGGCGCTGCCCGGTGGGCTCCAGGATCAGGAGCATGTAGTTCATGAGGGTTCCTTCCTGCGGTGGCTGCGGATCATACGAAACCGCCCTGTGGGGCTCATGGAGCGGCCAGGTAAACATACAGGCCGGGCACGGGCCGGCGCTGGTCTTCGCGGATGGGCGCGCGCACCGTGTTGTGTACCTGCAGGCCATGCGCCTGCGCCAGCCGGCGCACATAGGCTTCGGAATGCGCGTAGCGCAGGCTGGGCATCAGGCGCAGTTCCCCGCCCTCTGCGAGTTCTTCCACGCTGAAGGCGAACACACCGCCGGGCGCGAGCACGCGGGCCACGCCGGCAAACACCGGCTCCAGCGCGCCCACATAAATGAACACGTCGGCAGCCAGCACCAGGTCGTCCTGGCGCCGGGCCTGGGCCAGCCAGGGCACCAGATCGGCATGCACCAGCCCGCTGTAGGCTCCTGTGGCGCGGGCCTGCGCCAGCATGCGGGCCGACACATCCAGTCCGTCCATGCGATCGGCCAGTGGCTGCACCAGCGGCCCGCACAGGCCGGTGCCGCAGCCCAGGTCCAGCACCGAACGCCAGCGACCGGCCGGAGGAGGCGGCAGGTGCTTGACCAGCACCTCGTGCGCCTGGTAACGCAGGGCGCCGGTCAGGTGGCCCTGGAACTCGTCGGCATAGGTATCAAACAGCGTTTCCACATACTCGCGCGGTGGTGCGTCGGGGGCGCGGCCGCCGCGCACGGACGCCAGGTAGTAGTGGTGCAGTTCATCATCCGCCCCCAGCGCAATGGCGCGCTCAAAGCAGTCCGCGGCTTCGTCCAGCTGGCCCAGCTCACGCAATATGCCGCCCATGCGGCTCCAGCCCTCGGTCAGGTCCGGGTTGATCTGCAGGGCCCGGTCGTAGGCCTGCAGTGCTTCCTGCATGCGGCCGGTTTCGGCGCAGGCCGTGCCGAGATGGCCCCAGGCATCGGCATGACCGGGTTCGGCAGCTACCGCCTGCTCCAGAACCGGCAGGGCGTCGGCAAACTTGCCCAGGCGCACACGCGCTGCGCCCAGGTTCGCCAGGACCGAAGGCCGGCCGGGCGCCAGTGCCAGGGCAGCCTCAAAGCTGCTTTCGGCGTCTTTCAGGCGGGATGCCTCGAAATGGACCACACCGTCCAGGAAATGCTGGCGCGCCTGCGCCATGGAATCGTTCATGGCGCAAGGCTACACCAGCCACGCCGGCGGCGGGTCAGATCTTGCTGAAGTCGGGCTTGCGCCGCTCCATGAAGGCCGTGAAGGCTTCCCTGGCCGCCGGCTCGCCCAGCATGCGGCCAAAGCTGGCACCCTCGTCGGCCATTTGCTGCGCCACCAGCTGGGCCTGGCCTTTCTTCATGAGGCGCTTGGTTTCCACCAGCGAGCTGATGGGCTTGGCGGCCAGCTTGCGGGCCTGGGCCTGGGCGTAGCTGTTGGCTTCGGTCGGCGGCACCACGCGGTTGACCAGGCCCACTTCCAGCGCGGCTTCGGCCATGAAAGGCTCCCCCATGAGCAGCGCCTCGGCCGCGCGGTGGTAGCCCAGCATCTGCGGCACCAGCAGGCTGGACGCCGCCTCGGGGCACAGGCCCAGGTTCACGAACGGCATGCTGAACGCGGCGTTGTCCCCCGCGTACACCAGATCGCAGTGGAACAGCAGGGTCGTGCCCACACCCACGGCCGGGCCGCAGACCGCGGCGATCAGCGGCTTGGGAAACGCCGCAATGCCGTGCAGGAAACGGAACACCGGAGAGTTCTGCCCGGCCGGCGGCTTGTTCAGGAAGTCGCCAATGTCGTTGCCGGCGCTGAAGATGGTCTCGTGGCCCTGGAACACCACCACACGCACCGCGGCGTCCGCCGCAGCAGCCTGCAGTGCGTCCGCCATGGCGCCATACATGTCGGCCGTGATGGAGTTTTTCTTGTCCACCCGGTTGAGGGTGATGGTCATGACACCGGCTTCGGTGTGGGAGAGGATGTCCTGGGTCATTTCAAAGCTTCCTTGACAAAATCGATACGGTCCTGGCCCCAGAACATCTGGGTGCCGACAAAAAATGTGGGGGCGCCGAACACGCCGCGTTCTACGGCCTCCTGGGTGGCGGCCTTGAGCCCTTCCTTGACTTGCGCATTCTGCGTCAACGCCAGGAGCGCCTGCGGCTCAAAACCCGCCGCCTGCAACTCGGCCGCCACCGTGGCCGGGTCATTGAGGTTGCTGGCGTTCACCCAGATCGCGCGGAAGACGGCATCGCAATACGCCACCAGGCGCGCGGGTTCGCCTTGCTGCAACCCCACTGCGCCGCGCATGAGCATGAGCGTGTTGATGGGAAAGTGCGGGTTGCGGTTGAGTGGCACACCGTAGCGGCGCGCAAAGCGGTCGAAGTCGTCGAAGGTGTAGCGGCCCTTGGCCGCGATGGCGGCGGGCGACTGGTTGCCGGTGGCCTGGAACACGCCACCCAGCAGCATGGGACGCAGCTGCGCCCGGGCCCCCGTGTCTTTTTCAATGACGGGCAGCTGCGTCCACGCCAGATAGGACGCCGGGCTGCCGAAATCGAACCAGAACTCAAACGTCTTCATCAGAATTTCTCCATCCAGGGCCGCAGGTCCAGCTCGTGCGTCCAGGCATCTCGCGGCTGCTGGTGCAGCATCCAGTAGGCGTCGGCAATGTGCTCGGGGTTCAGGATGCCGTCCTGCGCCTTCAGCGCGTAGCGCTCGGGG
>CAZUJD010000127.1:0-5936 GCA_964620025.1 uncultured Ramlibacter sp.
AATCATGATCGACGTGCTGCTGATCGTGGTGATCGGCGGGATGGGAACGATGTATGGCGCCGCCATCGGCTCCGTGGTGTTCCTGGTGGCCCAAAGCTACCTGCAGGACCTGCTGAAGCTGGCCAGCCAGGCCGCGTCCGGCATTCCCATGCTGTCTGCCTTGCTCTCGCCCGACCGCTGGTTGCTGTGGCTGGGCCTGCTGTTCGTACTGTCCGTGTATTACTTCCCCACCGGCGTAGTGGGGCGGCTTCGTGCCGCGACTGCCAGGGATTCCTTGAAGAAATAACTGGAGACTCACATGACATTCTGGAAGACATGGGGACGTTGCGCGCTGCTGTCGCTGGCATTCATGCTGCCTGCGGCCAAGGCGCAGGAGATCGTGGTGGGACAGGTGGCGCCGCTGTCGGGCGTGCTGGCCACCACTGGCGCGCAGATGGTGCTGGGCGGGCGGATCTATTTCGATCACATCAACAGCAAGGGCGGCATCCACGGCGCGAAGATCAGGCAGGTGGTGATGGACGACGGCTACAAGGTGGACGAAACCGTGCGCCTGACGCAGGAACTGCTGGCGCGCCCCGACGTGGTGGCCCTGTACGGTTTTGCCGGCACGGCCAACGTGGGCAAGCTGCTGACCGAGGGCGTGCTGGAGCAGGGTGGGGCGGCCCTGGTGGCGCCTTACACCGGTGGGGAGCCGCTGCGCAGCCCGTTCAATCCCTGGATCTACCACGTGCGTGCCGGCTACGCCGACGAGGCCGAGCACATGGTGCAGCAGGTCACCACGCTGGGCATGAACCGCGTGGCCGTGATGTACCAGGATGACGGCTTCGGCAAGGCGGGCCTTGTGGGGGTGGAAGCGGCGCTGGCCAAGCGCGGTTTGAAGGTCACCGTGGCAGCCGGCTACGAGCGCAACACCGACAAGGTGGAAGACGCGGTGCAGAAGATCAAGGCCTCCGACGCGCAGGCCATCATCATGATTTCCATCAACAAGCCCACGGCAGCGTTCATCAAGCGCTACCGTGAATCGGGCGGCGGCGCGCAGCTGTACAACATCTCGGTGGTGGACCCGACGGAGCTGGTCAAGCTCGCGGGTCTGAAGAACGCCCATGGCCTGGGCATCAGCCAGGTGGTGCCGTACCCGTACATGCCCAACCTGCCGGTGATACGTGAGTACCAGACTCTGCTGGCCAAGCATGCCCCCAAGGAGCACGTGAACTACACGAGCTTCGAACAGTTCCTGGGCGCCAAGGTCCTGGTGGAGGCCCTTCGCCGCGCCGGCCCCAAGCCCACACGCGCCAAGGTGGCCAAGGCGCTGGAGACCCTGGGCAGCCATGACCTGGGGGGGGTGACGGTCAACTATTCACCCGAGAACCGGGTCGGCTCCCGTTATGTCGAGGTGACCGTTATCGGCAGCAGCGGCAAGCTGCTGAAGTAACCCACGGCGCCATCGACCGGTACCCAAAACAAAGACAACAGCGAAGCGGAGGCACACGCCATGACATGCACATCCAGCTACGCGACCTGCGCCGGTCGCGAAATCCACTACACAGATTGGGGCAGCGGACATGGCCGTACCGTGATTGCCTGGCACGGCCTGGCCCGCACCGGACGCGACATGGACGAGCTCGCCGAGCACCTGAGTGACCGTGGCTGGCGCGTGATCTGCCCGGACACCATCGGGCGGGGACTGAGTCAGTGGGCCGTGGATCCCTTCAATGAGTACCGGCTTGCGTTCTACGCGCGCATCGCCGCCGACCTGATCGACCGGCTGCACCTTGACGAAGTTCACTGGGTGGGAACATCCATGGGTGGCGCCATCGGCACCGTGTGCGCTGCTGGTCTGCTGCAACCCCAGCTCAAGGGCCGAATCAAGAGCCTGGTGCTCAATGACAACGCCCCGAAGCTGGCGGCGCCGGCCGTGGAGCGCATCAAGGCCTATGCGGGCAACCCGCCGGCTTTTGCCACTGTGGCAGAACTGGAAGCGTTCTTCCGTACGGTCTACAAACCCTATGGATGGCTCAGTGATGCCCAGTGGCGGCGCCTGACTGAAACCTCGACACGCCGTCTGCCGGACGGTCGCGTCACGCCACACTACGATCCCGCCATGGTGCGCCAGTTCTTTGACCACCCCACGGATTACGACCTGTGGGAGCACTACGACGCGCTGTCAATTCCGGTGCTGTGCCTGCGCGGCGAAGATTCCGATCTGGTGCTGTCAGAAACGACCGACGAGATGCTGCGACGCGGGCCCGGCGCGCGCGGCCTGACACACGTGATCGAGGTGCCTGGATGCGGTCATGCGCCGGCCCTGAATGTGCCGGCGCAGCTGGATGCGGTGTCGGGCTTTGTCGAGTCCGTGCAGGAGCGCGAACTGCTGTCCAATCACTGAGCGGCGCCCATCGCCAGGGCTGCCTTTCGGCTGGCTGCCAGGGCGGCACTGTCCGGCGCGCCGTGAGTGGGCCATCCGGCCAGGTGCCGCGCTGCGATGCCTGCCAGGGCGGTGATCCATGCCGGATCGTCGTTCAGGCAGGGGATGTAGTTGAACACCTTTCCACCGGCGTGCAGGAAAGCCTCGCGTGCTTCCATGCTGATTTCTTCCAGTGTTTCCAGGCAGTCGCCGGTAAAGCCGGGGCACACCACGTCCACGCGCTGCGTGCCGGCCTGTGCCAGGGCCACCAGAGTGGGTTCGGTGTAGGGCTCCAGCCACTTTGCCTTGCCAAAGCGTGACTGGAAGGTCACCTTGTAACGGTCGCGCTCCAGACCCAGGGCGGCGGCCAGCAGGCGCGCAGTCTTGTGGCATTCGCAGTGGTACGGGTCACCCAGGTGCAGGGTGCGTTCGGGCACGCCGTGAAAGCTCATTACCAGCTGGTCGGGCTGGCCTTGCGCTGTCCAGTGTGCGCGGATGCGTCTGGCCAGTGCGGCGATGTAGCCTTCATCGTCGTGATAGCGCTGGACAAAGCGCAGTTCGGGAATGCTGCGCGTGTGCGCGGCCCAGGCATACACGGCATCGCACACACTGGCCGTGGTGGTGCCGCTGTATTGCGGATAAGCCGGCACGACCAGAATGCGCGTCGCGCCATCGGCTTTCAGGGCGTCCAGCTGCGAGGCGATGGACGGGTTGCCGTAGCGCATGGCGTAGCGCACCACCACGTCGTGGCCACCGGCAGCCAGGGCGGTGCCCAGGGCCTTCGCCTGCCGTTCAGTCCAGACCTTCAGCGGCGAGCCCTCGGGGGTCCAGATGCTGGCGTACTTGCGGGCGGAGCGGGCTGGCCGCACGCGCAGGATGATGCCGTGCAGGATGGGCAGCCATACGGCACGGGGAATCTCGACCACGCGCGGGTCGCTGAGAAACTGGCCCAGGTAACGGCGTACGGCGGCTGGGGTCGGGGCGTCCGGTGTGCCAAGGTTGCAAAGCAGGATGCCGGTGCGTCCAGCCTGGCCGTGCCGGTAGGCGGGTTCGCTTCGATAGGGGGAAGGCAGGGGCATGAGGTATTCTCCCCCACCATGCTGGACATCTCCAAAATCAGGGCCATTTCACTGGACCTGGACGACACCCTGTGGCCGATCTGGCCGACGATCGAGCGCGCCGAAAAGGTGCTGCACGACTGGCTGAACGACCACGCCCCGATGGCCGCCGCGCTGTTTTCCAGCCCGACAGCCTTGCGCGAGATCCGCGACTACATGGCCGCCAACCGGCCGGACCTCAAAAGCGACCTCAGCGCCATTCGCCGTGAGTCGATCCGGCTGGCCCTGTACCGCGCCGGCGAGAACCCGCTGCTGGCCGAGACCGCGTTCGAGGTGTTTTTTGCCGAGCGCCAGCGTGTGGAACTGTTTGACGATGTGCTGCCAGCGCTGGAGTTCCTTGCCCAGCGCTACCCCATCGTCAGTCTGTCCAACGGCAATGCCGATGTTCACCGCGTGGGGCTGGGCAAGTATTTCAGGGCCTCCATCACCGCGCGCGAATTCGGCGTGGGCAAACCCGACCCGCGCATTTTTCATGCCGCCGCGGGCGCGGTGGACGCCGAGCCGCAAGAGGTGCTGCATATCGGTGACGATGCCACGCTGGATGTGCTGGGCGCCATCAACAGCGGCATGCAGACCGCCTGGGTCAACCGCGCAGACCACATGTGGCCACATGAGCGGCAGCCACACCTGGTGCTGACCAACCTCACTGAGTTGTGCGAGGTACTGCGGGGTTGATCAGAGCTTGCCCAGCGCCTGCACACGCCAGGCCAGCCACAGCTTGCGCAGCGGCGTGAGGCTCACGCGCTGGTGCAGCACCTGGAAGTTGTCTCGCTCAATCTCGCGCAGCAGCGTGCGATAGATGCTGGCCATCATGAGCCCGGCTTTTTGGGCACGGCGGTCCGCCTCGGGCAGCAGGGCCAGCGCTTCGTCGTAGCAGCGGTGCGCCCGCTCCGCCTGAAACCGCATGAGAGCGACAAAACGGTCTGAATAGGTGCGCTTCAGGATCTCGTGCGCCTTCACGTCAAACTGCTGCAGCTCGTTCACTGGCAGGTAGATGCGCCCGCGCAGCGCATCTTCACCCACATCGCGGATGATGTTGGTCAGCTGGAACGCCAGCCCCAGCTTGTGTGCGTATTCCGTGGTTTGCGACTGGCTCTGGCCGAAGATGCGCGCGGACACCTCGCCCACGATGCCGGCCACCAGATGGCAATAGCGTGACAGGCCCTGAAAATCGAGGTAGCGCGTCTGCTCCAGGTCCATCTGGCAGCCCTCGATCACGGCCTGCAGGTGGCGCGCCTCGATGCCGTAGTCACTGGCCAGCGGCATCAGTGCTTTCATCACCGGATGACTGGGCTCACCCGCATAGGCCCGGGCTACTTCCCCCTGCCACCAGGCGAGCTTGGTGCGGGCGACGCCGGCGTCTTCCACCTCGTCCACCACGTCATCGACTTCGCGGCAGAACGCATAGAACGCCGTGATGGCGGCGCGCCGCGGTTTGGGCAGGAACAAAAAGGCGTAGTAGAAGCTGCTGCCGGATGCGGCGGCTTTTTCCTGCACGTACTGTTGCGGTGTCATGCGTGTGATTGTCCCATCGGGCAAGCTGGTTTCAGCTGCGCAGCCGAAGAAACTGCGCCTGTATTGGCCCGCGTGCTGCCAGTGTCAGGGCCAGGCGCAGCAGTATGGAGCGGACTTCAGCGCGCGGCACCTTCACACGCGTTTGCAACGCCCCCGCTCCGGCCTGCTGCAGCAAGGCCAGCGTGCGCGCACCGATCAGCGCCGGCAGTGCGCTGCCGGCGCGCACACGCCGGTGATTGACGGCAGCGCAGTAGCGCATCCCATCGTCCAGGTGGCTGCCGGCGCGCGCAAGCCAGTGTTCGTAAAGTGGCGCCAACGGTACCGGTTGCCGGGTGATGTCTTGCGGTTCGAGGCCGGCTGCGGCCAGTGCATCGGCGGGCAGATAGCAACGGCCCATGGCCAGGTCGGCCTGGACATCACGCAGGATATTGATGAGTTGCAGGCCGCAGCCATAGGCGCGGCCCAGTTCGCGCATCCGGGGCTGAGCAAGGGTGGCGAAATCCGGCAGGTGGCGAAAGCACAGGTCCGTCCAGAATTCGCCGACGCAGCCTGCCACCAGGTAGGTGTACTCGTCCAGCTCGGCGGCGCTGGCCAGCGCGCGCGGCGCTCCAGCCTCGCCAAAGCGTTCGACGTCCAGCAACTGCCCGCGTGTGATGTGCCGTATAACTGTGCGGATGTCTGCCTGGTCGGGTGCGTCCAGCGCGTCCAGCCAGGCCAGGCACTGCGGCAGCGACTGGATCAGCAGACGTTCATGGGCATCGTCTTGCCACACAGCGAACGAAGCGCCCAGCGGACCAATGGCCTGGCGCGCGCGTACATCACCATCAATCGCTGCGGCCAGGGTGGACAACTGGTCACGCCGCATGGCTGCCGGCAGCCGGGCGGTGTCAGCCACGGTG
>CAZUJD010000127.1:5946-8722 GCA_964620025.1 uncultured Ramlibacter sp.
GGCAACAGACGGATCGAGAGATAAAACGAACGCGAAACGCCGCGCAGCAGCGCCAGCTTGTTGGTATCGGGCAAAGGTAGTTTGGGCATGGCGGGCAAGCCGCAGATTGTCGCTTGACATGGATTGGGGTTTTCTCGTAGATTACTAACCAGTCAGTCATTAATGACGTTCTGCATACTTTTCCATCAGGTCTGCCATGCCCACCATGCTGTTCCAGCCGCCACTCAAGACGGTACTTTTGACTTTGGGGGCCGCCCTGGTGCTGGCCGCCTGCTCCAAGCCCGCGCCGCCCGCCGAGCCGGTTCGTGCGGTCAAGCTGTTGACGGTTGGCCCCAGCGGGTTCGAGTCGGGCTACGAATTTGCAGGCGAAGTGCGTGCCCGCGTGGAATCCCGCCTGGGCTTTCGGGTGGGGGGCAAGATCGTGCGGCGCCAGGCCGAACTGGGCCAGCGTGTGAAGGCAGGTCAGGTGCTTGCCCAGCTGGACGCACAGGACTACAAGCTGGCGGCCGACGCCGCCCGTGCGCAGGTGGCTGCGGCCCAGACCAACCGTGACCTGGCCGCTGCCGACTACAAGCGCTTTGCGGCCCTGAAAGACCAGAACTTCATCAGCGGTGCCGAGCTTGAGCGCCGCGACACCACGCTCAAGGCCGCGCAGGCCCAGCTGGAGCAGGCCCAGGCGCAGCTGGCAGCCCAGGGCAACCAGGCAGGCTATGCCTCGCTGGTGGCTGATGTGTCGGGCGTGATCACGGCGGTGGAAGCCGAGCCGGGGCAGGTCGTGACCGCCGGCACGCCGGTGGTGCGCATTGCGCAGGACGGGCCGCGCGACGTGGTGTTCTCGGTGCCCGAGGACAAGGTGGTGGCCATCAAGCCGGGCTCTGATGTGTCAGTGCGCCTGTGGGCCGCCAGTGCCAGCGTGACCGGCAAGGTTCGCGAAGTGGCGGCCAGCGCCGACCCGGTCACGCGTACCTACCCGGTCAAGGTAGCCCTGCCGGCCGGTGACACGGCGGCGCTCGGCGCAACAGCGTATGTGACGCCTGCAGCGCTGGGTCACGCCGGCGTGCAGGTCATCAAGCTGCCGACCAGCGCGTTGCGCCAGGAAGGCAAGACAACGGCCGTGTGGTTGCTCGACAAGGCCACCATGACGGTGAAGTCGCAGCCGGTGCAGATTGCCACGGCGGATGGCAACCAGGCCGTGATAGCCGCGGGGTTGACACCTGGCATGCAGGTGGTGGCGGCCGGTGTGCACGTGCTGCAGCCGGGCCAGAAGGTCAGCATCTACGCCCAACCGGCAGCGAAGTGAGCCGCACATGACGCAGACCGAACCCAAAGCGGGATTCAATCTTTCCAGATGGGCACTGGACCACCCGGCGCTCACGCGCTACCTGATGGTGGTGCTGATGCTGCTGGGCTTTGCGGCCTATTTCCAGCTGGGGCAGGACGAAGACCCCCCGTTCACCTTCCGGGCCATGGTCGTGCGGACCTACTGGCCGGGCGCGACGGCCCAGCAGGTGGCCGAGCAGGTCACCGACAAGATCGAGCGCACGCTGCAGGAAGTGCCCTACGCCGACATCATCCGCAGCTATTCCAAGCCCGGCGAGTCGCAAATCATCTTCCAGATCAAGGATTCGTCCAAGCCGGGCGAAGTGCCCAACGTCTGGTACCAGGTGCGCAAGAAGGTGGGCGACATGCGCTTCACCCTGCCGGCGGGCATCCAGGGGCCGTTCTTCAACGACGAATTCGGCGACGTGTACGGTGTGATCTACGCGATTGAGTCGGACGGCGGATTCAGCTACGCCGAAGTCAAGACATTTGCCGACGATGTGCGCCAGCAGTTGCTGCGCGTGACCGACGTGGCCAAGGTGGAACTGTTTGGCGCGCAGGACGAAAAGCTCTTTGTCGAGATTTCTCAAAAGCGGCTGGCCCAGCTGGGCCTGGACATGAACCAGGTGCTGGCACAACTGGGTCAGCAAAACGCCGTTGAAAGCGCAGGCGCAGTTCAGACGCCGCTGGACGTGGTGCAGGTGCGCGTGGGCGGGCAGTTCAATGCCATCGAGGATCTGCGAGCCATGCCGGTTCGCGGCAGCTCCGGCAACCAGCTGCGGCTGGGCGACTTTGCCGACATCAAGCGTGGCTACGTGGACCCGCCGGCCATCAAGGTGCGCCACCAGGGCAAGGAAGTCATTGCGCTCGGTGTGTCCATGGCCAAGGGCGGCGACATCATTTCCCTGGGCAAGTCGCTGGGCGCGGCCGTGGCCCGCATCGAAAAAGACTTGCCCGCCGGCATCCGTCTGGTGCAGGTGCAGGACCAGCCGCGCAACGTGGCGACCTCGGTCAACGAGTTTGTCCGCGTGCTGGTGGAGGCTGTGGTGATCGTGCTCGCGGTGAGCTTCATTGCCCTGGGTTTTCACAAGCGGCCAGAGCCGGGCCTGCCGTTGTGGAAGCGCTATTACATCGACATCCGCCCTGGCCTGGTAGTGGGTATCACCATTCCACTCGTGCTGGCAGTGACCTTCCTTGCCATGAATTACTGGGGCATCGGGCTGCACAAGATATCGCTGGGCTCGCTGATCATTGCGCTGGGCCTGCTGGTGGATGACGCCATCATTGCCGTGGAGATGATGGTGCGCAAAATGGAAGAGGGCTACGACAAGGTGCGTGCTGCGACCTTTGCCTATGAAGTGACGGCCATGCCCATGCTGACCGGCACGCTGATCACGGCGGCGGGCTTCCTGCCCATCGGGCTGGCCCGCTCCACCGTGGGTGAGTACACCTTTGC
>CAZUJD010000128.1:0-8705 GCA_964620025.1 uncultured Ramlibacter sp.
GACCGAGCGACAGGTGCAACTCATCTCCGACTTCAAGCCCGACATCATCATGGTCACGCCCAGCTACATGCTGGCCATTGCCGACGAGTTCGAGCGCCAGGGGCTCAAGCCAGCCGAATCCAGCCTGCGTCTGGGCATCTTTGGCGCCGAACCCTGGACCAACGACATGCGCCTGGCCATCGAAAAGCGCATGGGCATGGATGCAGTGGACATTTACGGCCTGAGCGAAGTCATGGGCCCCGGCGTGGCCAATGAATGCGTGGAGACCAAGGACGGCCCCACGATCTGGGAAGACCATTTCTATCCCGAAATCATCAACCCCGACACCGGTGAGCCGGTGGCCGATGGCGAACTGGGTGAACTGGTGTTCACCAGCCTGACGAAGGAGGCGTTGCCCATCATCCGCTACCGCACGCGCGATCTCACGCGGCTGCTGCCCGGCACGGCGCGCACCATGCGCCGCATGGAAAAGATCACCGGCCGCAGCGATGACATGATGATCGTGCGCGGCGTCAATGTGTTCCCGACACAGATCGAGGAACTGATCCTCAAGCGTCCCGAACTGGCGCCCCATTACCTGTGCATCCTGAACCGGGAAGGCCCACTGGATTCGCTGACCGTGGCGGTAGAGACACGCCACGGCACCACGCCAGATTCGGCTGCCGCACAGATGGCCGCGCAGACGCTTGCGCACGAGATCAAGACCTATATCGGCACCAGCGCGAAGATCGAGCTGCGCGCCGAGGGTGGCGTGGAGCGCAGCCTGGGCAAGGCCAAAAGGGTCCAGGATCTCAGGGGAAAGTGACTTCTCCAGCGGCCGTCGCGGAACCGGCTTTGCCGGGCCGCTGACGGCGCCCCCTTGGGGGAGGCGCCACAGGCGCTTCGGGGGGGTTATTTCTGCTCTATTTTTTCTACGAGCAAGTCGAGGTGAATCTCGCTGCCCTGGTTGATGCGGATGCGCACCGGCAGGTACTGCAGGCCGGGCGCAAACCACATTTCGGCCGTGATGTTGCCGCGCGGGTTGGCAATGGGGCGGGGCTTGAGATGAAACGCCGGCACCGCACCGAGCTTGGGTGTCTGCAACATCACCTCCTCCACCACGTCATAGGTCCACAGGTCCACAGCGCCAGGCCGAGCCATCCAGAAGCTGACCTGCCCGCCCGTCTGCAGCGCCTGCAGCTGGTTGGCGAAGCGGTAAGCCAGGTTCACGAACTGGCTGGCCGTGTCCTGCAGGCCGGCCGGACGCGCCAGCCGCCGGCCGTCTTCCAGGGTCACGTCGGCGTCGCCCATGCGCAGGGCGCGTGTGCGGCCACGGCGGGCCTCTTCGTAGGCCGCAGGACGCAGGCCCTGCGACGTGACCTGGCCCTGGCTGGTCATGCTCAGGCTGATGAACGTACTGATGTCGATGTCCACACGCACCTGGTAGCGGTCGGACTCGCGTTGCCATAGCACTCGGGCATTGCCCTGAAGTTCGCCGCGGAACCAGCCGGTCAATCCATAGCTCAGCCGCGTATCGCTGGGCCAGCCGGCCAGCGGGTCTGCTGCCGGGGTGCTCGCGTTCGCCGACAGTGCAGCGGGTGCCGGCCCGGCCGCAGCGACTGCTGCCGCCGGCAAGGGCAGCCCTGGAGCTGGTTCCGTGGAAGCGGTGGGCTCCGGCGGTGCAGTCTGCACTGCAGTGGGTGTAGGTTCGACAGGCACCGAGGGGGCCACCGCTGCCGCACTCTGGACGGGGGCTGCAGCCGCGGACCGCGGTTTTGCGACCACAGGGGCAGGGGGTGGGGGCGTTGTCGCCGTGATCATGCGTGTGTACAGCGGCTCGGCCATCATCCGCATGGGCGGCAGGCTCTGCCATTGCCTGGCCAGCCAGTCGAGCACCAGTGAATGCCCGCCCAGCGCCAGCAGCGCGCTGGCGATCAGGGCGCGGCGATCAGCCACTTGCGCAACTGTGCGGCGTCGCGCACGGACAGCCGCCAGGTGGTGACGTCAGCGGGCAGGGTCAGGGGCAGGCGCAACAGACGGCGGTCACGTGAGACCAGTGCGGTGACGGTTTTGAACCGGCCTGCATAGAACGGCAGATCCTCCAGCCTGGTCAGGTGCCACTCGTCGTCGCCAGCTTGCACGCCCAGCCACTCATCGCCGCTGGCAAAACCCGCGCGCTCGGCGGCACCACCGCGCAGGACAGCCTTGACCTGAATGGTGCCGCCCGACTCGCTGACCCGCAGGCCCAGGCGCTGGGCCTGCTGTGGCGGGTCATCGTGAACGTTGATGCCGAATGCCTGAAAGAGCTCCCGCAAGGGCAGCTCGCGCACGCCATGCACCCACTGCTTCAGTTCGCGGGTGAAACTGCGCCCGCCCAGGTCATGCAGCACGGCGGCAAAATCCGTTTCGGTCATGGGACCGGCCTTGCAGCGCACCCACAGCGCGCGCATCACTGCGTCGAGCGAACTGCCACCTTCGCGGCGCAAGGTCAGGTCAAAGCACAGTGCGACCAGCGCACCCTTGGTGTAGTAGCTGACGGTAGCATTGGGCGTGTTTTCGTCCTGACGGTAGTACTTGATCCAGGCGTCAAAGCTGGCCTGTGCCACCGATTGCAGTTCGCGTCCCGGCGTTTGCAGCACCTGGTTGACGGTCTTGTTCAGAAGCTTCAGGTAGACGGAGTCGTCCAGCAGCCCGCAGCGGCGCAGCAAAAGATCGTCGTAGTAGCTGGTAAAGCCCTCAAAGAACCACAGCAGCCGGGTGTAATTTTCCTGCGTGTAGTCATACAGGCTGAACTCCGCGGGGCGCAACCGCTTGACGTTCCAGGTGTGGAAGTACTCGTGGCTGATGAGCCCCAGCAGCGTCGTATAGCCGTCACTGGTGCGCGCTTCGCCCTGGCGCGGCAGGTCTCGGCGCGAAGCGATCAGCGCCGTGCTGTTGCGGTGTTCCAGCCCGCCATAGCCGTCGTCCACGGTATTGAGCATGAACAGGTAGCTTTTGTACGGCGGCTTTCGCTTGCCGTGCCAGAACCGGATGGCTTCCTCGCAGATTTTCCGGGCGTCGGCCAGCAGACGTGGGCCGTCGAACGAGCCGGCAGCGCCAGCCACGACGAACCGGTGGGGCACACCGCCGGCGCGAAATTCACCGCTCCAGAAGCAGCCCATTTCCACCGGGCAGTCCACCAGCTCGTCGTAGTCCGCGGCCAGATAGGTCCCGAAGCCCTTGCGATTGACCTTGTGCGCCGTCAGCCCGGTGGCCAGCGCCCAGCTGGCTGTCGCGGGCGTGCCGGCGATTTCCAGCGCATGCGGCAAATCCTCCTGGCCGTGCACCCGCAGGCACAGGCTGGTGCCGTTGAAAAAACCGCGCTGCGCATCCAGCCAGGCAGTGCGCACCGAGTTGTCCAGTGCGTACACCTCGTAGCTCAGCTCCAGCGGGGCTTGCGGGTCGGCGCTGACCTGCCAGCTGCATTTGTCCAACTGCTGCACGGTGGCCGTGCGTGTGCCCTGGCGGGCTTGCAGCCTCTGGAAGTTTTTGGCGAACTCGCGCACCAGGTAGCTGCCGGGAATCCACACCGGCAATGACACCTGCTGCCCGGCCGTGGGCCGGGCAATGGTCAGCGTTACGCGAAACAGGTGCGCATGCAGGTCTGCGGGTTCAATGCGGTAGTGAATGCCGGCAGGCGAGGCTGCCGGTTTTGGGGGCTTTGAGGCGGGCATGCGGTGACTATACGCAAGCTGGTTGGCAAGCCTTTGCGCGCGGGCCGCCGCCCCGGACTACTTGGCTTCAGCCAGGAATTTCTCGACCTGTTGGGCGTTGATGGCACCGGGTACGCGCGAGCCGTCTGCAAACACCAGCGTGGGCGTGCCGGTGATCTTGTGCTTCTTGCCGAATTCAATGTTGCGGTTCAGTGCGGCGGTGTCGCACGAGGCGGTGGCCGGTACCTGGTCGCGCACCATCCAGTCCGTCCACGCTGCTGCCTTGTCCTTGGCACACCAGATGTTGCGCGATTTGGCCGTGGAGTCCGCACTCAGGATGGGGTACAGGAACATGTAGACGGTGACGTTGTCCACTTTCTGCAGGTCGCGCTCGAATCGCTTGCAGTAGCCGCAGTTGGGGTCTTCGAACACGGCCAGCTTGCGCTTGCCGTTGCCGCGCACGATGGTGAAGGCGTCTTTCAGCGGCAGGCTGTCAAAGGCCACGGCCGTCAGCTTGTCGATGCGCTCCTCGGTCAGGTTGCGCTTCTGCTTGGTGTCGATCAGGCTGCCCTGGATCAGGAAGTTGCCTTCGGCGTCGGTGTACAGGATGTCGGTGCCGTTGTAGCGCACCTCGTACAGGCCGGGCATGGCGCTTTTGGTGACCTCATCGATGGCTTGCAGCTGCGGCACGCGCTCGGACAGGTTCTTGCGGATGGTGGCTTCCTGGGCCTGGGCACCCAGGCTCCAGCCCAGGCTGGCGGTTACAAGGGCTGCTACCAGCCCGGTCTTGATCATGTTCATGGTGATTCCGTTCAATTCAATTCAACCCCATTGCCTGGCGTGCGACCCATTGCTTGAGCCACCCGCTGCGTTCAAACCCCCGCATGCCCCAGTTGCGCAGGGCCTGCCCTGCGTCACCTTCACGCGCAAACAGCTGCTGCAAGCCGTCCGTGGTGGTGCCCATCACCATCACAGCCGCCTTGCGCCCGCGCTCATAGCGGCGCAGCAACTTGGCGTCTCCCACGGCGCGCCAGTATTCGCGTTCGTGAAGTACCTTGGCGAGCGCTGCCGCATCGGCCAGCCCCAGGTTCAGCCCCTGGCCGGACAGCGGATGCACCGTGTGCGCCGCATCGCCAGCCTGGACCCATCCTGGCCCTGTACTGCGGCTGGCCCGGGCCAGCTGCAGCGGCCAGGCCGCCCGGGTGCTGGTCAGCGTCAGCTGGCCCAGCGCGCCATGGCTGGCAGCCTGCAGCTGATCGACAAACCCCGCGTCCGGCGCTGCCAGCAGATCCGGTACTCGCGCATCAGCAACTGACCAGACAACGGCAACAGAGTTCCCGCCCGGGCCCGACAACGGCAGAAAAGCCAGAATTTCACCGTTTGCGAACCACTGGCGGGCGATGCCGCCGTGCGGTTTTTCACAGGTCAACCGGACGGCTATGCCATGTTGTGCGTACGCGCTGGTATCAAAGGCAACTCCAAATTCAGCCCGTGTGGTGCTGGCGCGGCCCTCGCACACGACAGTGAGCGCGGCCGTTGCTGGTGCATCCAGGATTTCAATGAGGGGCTGGTAGCGCACGGCTTCGGCGAGTTCGCGTTCAAGCGCTGGTACGTCCACGATCCAGGCCAGTGCGCTCACGCCCTGCTGGCTGGCGCTGAAATTGACCTCGCCGCCATCGTCGCCGTGCACCTGCATGGCTTGCACTGGGGTCGCGTACTCGCCGGCTGGCCAGGCCCGCACCGACTCCAGCAGCTGGCGTGATGCTGCATTGAGCGCATAGGCACGGACATCCGCGTGGGACGCATCCGCGTGGCCGTGGCGTACCAGGCCCACGCGCAGGCGATCACGTGCCAGCAGCAGGGCCAGCGCGCTGCCGGTGATGCCGGCGCCGCGGATGCAAACGTCATAAGGGGAAGGCATGCGGGAATTGTAGGAGCCCGGACCCGGCCATGCAGGCGGCGGCACAATGGCGGCTCTTTTGCACCCGAAGGAGCCCCCTTGAGCGCCACACCGCCTGATGTCACAGCCCGTATTGCCCGCCTGTTTGTGTACCCCGTCAAGTCGTGCGCGGGTATCGAGGTGCAGGAAGCCTTCCTGGGCGATACCGGGCTCGAATGGGATCGCGCGTGGATGGTGGTGGACGAGCAGGGTGAATTTGTCAGCCAGCGCGAATTGCCGCGCATGGCGCTCATCACGCCTAAGCTGCGGCTGAACGATGTAGTGCTTCGCGCTCCCGGCATGCTGGCCCTTCACCTGGCCATGGACTCTGTGGAGGAGCCCGTGAAGGTGCGCGTCTGGGACGACGTGGTCGATGCCTTTGACATGGGCGCTGTGGCGGCCCAGTGGTTCACCGATTTTCTGGGCCAGAAACTGCGACTCGTACGGTTTGATCCGGACTTCCGCCGCTTGTCCAGCCCGAAGTGGACCGGCGGTGTGGACGCGCCCAACCAGTTTTCCGACGGGTTTCCTGTGCTGGTGGCCAGCGAAGCTTCGCTGTCGATGTTGAACGCGCGGCTGGCTTCGGGGGGGCATGCCGCCGTGGGCATGGAGCGGTTCCGTCCCAACCTGGTTCTGGCTGACGTGGAAGCCCATGACGAAGACAGGCTGGATGTCCTTCAGATTGACACCGGTCAGGGCGAAGTGCAGCTCAGGCCCGTGAAACCCTGCGCGCGCTGTCCCATTCCCAATGTGGATCCAGCCACGGCCCAGAGCAGCCCCGCGGTCGGGGACACGCTCCAGGCCTACCGTCAGGACGCAAGGCTGGACGGCGCGGTGACATTCGGCATGAATGCCATCGTCCTGACGGGCGCTGGACTGGTGCTGCGCACGGGCCAGACGGTCAAAGCCAACTACAGCTTCGACTGAATCGAGGCGGCGCTGTGGTCGTCGCCGGCCCGCGGCAATTCGCTGTCACCCCCGTCCAGCTGTGAGCCATCGTCCAGGGGCATGCGCTGGGTGGCCTCGGGCTCCAGGAAGCGGATGGGCCGGCGCGTGCGTGGCGACATGCTTTTGAGCAGGTCCGACAGTGCTTCAGCCAGGGTGGGGGCATCCATGGTGCGCTCGTCCAGCAAGGTGGCCGCAATGTGGAACTGCAGCGTCACCTCGGGCTTCAGACCCTTCAGTGGCATCAGTCCGGCGGCGATCAGCCGCTCGGCCCGGTCGGTGACCGATGAGCGGGAGGTCACCCCTTCGAGGACAAGTCCGAAACGGGCCTCGCCAACCCGGCTGACCGTGTCCACGTCGCGCAACAGGCGGCGCAGCTTGATCACGCTGCGCAACAGGCTCTGCTCGGCGATGGACGCGCCGTGGTAGCTCTTGATGCGCTGGTAGTTCACCAGGTCGATGAACACCACGGCGGCTGAGTAGCGGTCGCGCCGGTGGCGTGCCACCACCTGGCGCAGCCGGTCGTGAAACAGGTGGGCGGCCAGCAACCCGGTCAGTGCATCCTGGCTGGACAGTGCCTGCTCGCGGATCTGCGCGCCGTGGCGTTCGCGCGACCGGATGCTCAGCGCCACCAGCAGCAATGGAACCTCCAGCGCAATGCCCAGCACGACAGCGTACTGGGTGCCGAACGAAGTGGGCAGGAAGCCGAACAGGCGCAACACCGCCATCAGCACGGCGACCGTCAGCGGCAGATAGGCGCCCAGCACCCAGAGGCCCACCACGTCGCCGCGCCGCCATGCCAGCCACGCAATCCATGTGTTGGCGATGGCCGCGTAACCCACATAGACACCCACCACGGTCAGGGCAACTGGTTTGCTCAGGAACAGGAAGGCCACCGCCAGTCCCACGCCGGCCAGGCCGGACAGGTAGATGAAGCGGTCCACCCAGCGAAACCGTGCCGGCGAGCCGGTCAGCTGCCGCACGAAGAGCAGCGCCGCGCTGCCGGCCAGCAGGGCCAGGACACCTTGTGAAGCGTCGGCCCAGTAGCCCCAACCAGGCCACAGCAGGTGGCCGGCCACGCCGGTGTAGGCCGCCACGGCCATCGTCATGATGCCGGCGTACACCGAATACCAGGCGTAAATGCGGTCGCGATAGACCCAGGCCTGGGCCGCGCAGGCGGCGATCAGCAGGATCAGCGCACCAAAGGTCATGCCCAGCGACATGTATTCGACCTGGATTCGCTGGTCATGGCCGCCCTGGCTGACAAACCGCACTGGCAGACTGATGGGTGTGGTGTGGCGGATGCGCACGTAGATGTCGCGCGGCTGGCCGGGGGACAGGTTCAGGCGGAACGTGGGGTACCGGCCGGCTTCGGGCCAGGTGTTGACCGGCAGGGTGTCGCCGGCTGACTGCGCGCGCCACTGGCCGCGCCCGTCCTGCAGGTACACCGTCGCCAGGTCGAGCACGGGCACCGGGAACTCAAGCAGCCAGCCCTGCCACTGGCTGCGATCCAGATCTACCCGGAAATGCAGCCAGAGTGCGCCGTTGGCGTCCACGTTGTAGAGGTGGTTGCCCTGCATGGGCTGGAAACGCGCGGCGGTGGTGGTCTGCGCCACCTGCTCCACGGTGGATGTACCGCTGGTTTCCAGCCAGTAAAGGCCCAATTGCTCTGCTGCCACTGATGTGGCCATCTCGTTCAGGGCAATGACAGGGGGTTTGCCGGGCTGGGCCAGCGCCGTGCCGGTCAGCCAGAGCATGGTCAGGACAGCCGCCAGAATCCGCAAAAGCGCAAGCTGACCCCGCGCGACGCATCGCATACACTTGCCGCCTTGATTTTCGGGAACTGTCATGAGCTTGAAGTGCGGCATTGTAGGCCTGCCCAACGTAGGGAAATCCACCTTGTTCAATGCGTTGACCAAGGCGGGAATCGCCGCTGAAAACTACCCGTTCTGCACCATCGAGCCCAATGTGGGCATTGTGGAATTGCCTGACCCTCGGCTGGACCAGCTGGCGGCCATCGTCAAGCCCGAGCGCATCGTGCCGGCGATCGTGGAGTTTGTGGATATCGCTGGCCTGGTCGCCGGTGCGAGCAAGGGCGAAGGCCTGGGCAACCAGTTCCTCGCGCACATCCGCGAGACAGACGCCACCGT
>CAZUJD010000129.1:0-8705 GCA_964620025.1 uncultured Ramlibacter sp.
GCCCATGAACCACGGGCCGTCCTGGACAGCCAGGTGCCCATCCAGCTGGTCCAGCATGTCACCGATTTTCTTCTGTGCGTTGGCCTTCAGCTCGGCTGTGCCGGCGGCATTGCCCTCGTCCATCCAGCGTTCGCCGTAAAAATAGATGAACAGCGCCGGCTGCAGCGTGTTGGTCAGCCACATGAGCCACTTGTAGAAATGAGCCCGCTGGGCCGTGCCGGGCGCAGGTGCCAGACCGGCCTGCGGGTGTGTGTCGCACAGGTGCAGGGCAATGGCCGCCGTTTCGTAAAGCACCAGGTCACCATCAGTCAGGGCCGGCAGCAGGCCATTGGGGTTGAGCTTCAGGTAGGCGGGTGACTTGTGCGCGCCGGCTGCGCGGTCCACGCGCACGCGCTCGTAGGGAACACCCAGCTCCTCGAGCAGGATGTGCGGAATCATCGCCGCCGTACTGGGGTAGTGGTGCAGCTGGATCATGTCATTTCACGCCAAAGAGGTTGGCGCCGTTGTCCCAGGCAATCTTCCTGGCCACATCCGCCGGCAGATCGCCCAGCCACACGCGGTAGCCCTGCATGAGTTCGTCGTAGTACTGCCAGCGCTGGTTGACCCAGGTGTCACTGCCGATCATGAAGCGGCCAGGGTACTTGAGCATGAGGGTGCGCCATTCGGGGCACAGCTTGCCCCCATCACAGGTCAGGCCCGGACGGTATGACAGCTCGCCCATCAACAGCGGGTACTTGCCCAGCAGCGCATCCACGCGCGCCGCGCTGGCACCGCCGATACCGGTATGGGCCCAGATCAGCCGCGCCTTCTGGCCCTTGCTGGGGGTGTTGGCCATCAACAGGTCGATGGCCACGTCGTCCACATGCGCCAGGATGGCCAGCCCTTTTTCCTCGGCAAAGGCCATGAGCTTTCTGGCCACGACACCGTTGGCATTGGCGCTGTCGTACAGGTGGAATTCACCAATGCCGCGAAACGGCCCGCTGGCCGTGCCGCGGGCGTGCTCGGCCAGCACCATGTCGTAAATGGTGTCGTCACGGAACCAGTTGTCGTAGTCGGCGCGATTGCGGTACAGGCGGATGAAAGGCACCACGGCGACGCCGGCCGCGCGGGTTTGCGCGGAGGCGGCCAGCGCCTTGGTGCCATCGTTGGGCCGGCTGTTGGCGACGATGGCCTTGACGCCATTGCGCTGCATGCGTGCCAGCACGTCGCTCAATGGGTGCGGCCCCACCTGACCGTTCCAGGCCTCTTCGTTGTAGTGCAGGTGGGCGTCAAACAGGGGGCCGGTATAGCCGCCCGTCTGGGCTGCGGCGGCCATGCACAGCGCGAGCCAGGGCGCGGTCAGCCAGACAGTCAGGGCGGGGCGCATGGTGTCAGCCCAGGTGCTGCTGGAAGAACGCCAGCGTGCGTTCACGCGCCAGCTTCGCCGCAGCAGCGTCATGCGAGCCGCGGTGGTCGCAATTGAAGCCATGGTCGGCGGCGTACACATGCACGGTCACTTCCGGGTGCGCCTGGCTGAAGGCCTGCACCGTGTCCACCGGGATGTGCTTGTCGCGGTCGCCGTAGTGGGCCAGCACGGGCACGCGGGGCTTTCGCGCCACTTCGGCCGCGATGGTGGTGGTGCCACCGCCGTAGTACGGGGCGGCCGCACTCAGGCCCTTGAGCTCACAGGCCGCGCGCCAGGACAACAGGCCGCCGTAGCAGTAACCGACGATGCCTACCCTGGCGCCGTCACCGGCTTTGGCCGCGTGGTCAATGGCCGCCTGGATGTCCTGCAGCACGCCAGGGGCCGGCAACGCTTCGACGGCGGCCTTCAGCGCCGCGCCGGCCTGGACGTCGTCGGCCGTGTAGCCCAGCTCCACCTGGCGTTTCACGCGGTCAAACGTGGCGGGTGCCACCGCCAGATAGCCTTCAGCTGCGTAGCCGTCAGCCACCGCGCGGATATGCGCGTTGACGCCGAAGATTTCCTGCAGCACGACCACGGCGGCGCGCGGCTTGCCGGCCGGCTGCGCAACATAAGCGGCGAAGGCGTGCCCGTCGGCGGACTTGAGTTCGATGAAGTGGCCCATGTGTCAGTTTCCCTGGCTCTTGAGGTGGCGTTCGACGAAATCCAGGCGGTCCTGTCCCCAGTAGATTTCGCCGTCGATGACATAGCTTGGCGCACCGAACACACCGGCGTCAATGGCCTGGCGGGTGTTGGCTTCATACACCGCCTGTACATCGGCACCACGCGACTGCTCCAGACGTTGCGCCGGCAGCCCGCATTCGGCCAGCAAGGCCGCCAGCGTCGCCGCGTCAGCCATGTTGCGCTGCTGCGCCCAGCAGGCACGAAAGACCGCACCGCTGATGGCCAGCGCGGCGTCGGTGCCGTCATGCTGGTTGACGGTGATGATCAGGCGCGCCGCATCGTCAGCCGCCACCGGGAAAAATTGCGGCTGGATGTTCATCGGTACACCCAGGTGCTGCGAGAAGCGGCGCAGTTCGGCCAGCCGGTAGGCCTGGCGCTGGGGTGCGCGCTTGCCCAGCGGCAAACCGCCGGACACGGAGAACACTGCGCCCAGGTCCGCCGGCAACACGCGCACGGTGGCGCCCGCAGCGCGGGCCATGGCCACAAAGCGGTCGTGTCCCAGGTAGGTCCAGGGGCTTTGGGGGGCGAAGTAATAGTCAATGGTATGGGTCAAGCGAGTCTCCTCAGTTGTACGGATGGCACACGGCAAGCATGGTGCTGTAATGCGGGTTGTAGCTCATCCACGGAAGTCCCGCAGGAGACAGGTTTTGGCCATAACCAACCAGAAGACCGTACTGATCACCGGCGCCAGCCGTGGCATCGGCGCTGCCACAGCGTTGCTGTCCGCACGAAAGGGATATGCCGTGGCGGTCAATTACACGGCCAATGCACAGGCGGCGCTGGCCGTGGTGCAGCAGATCGCCGCCGGCGGTGGCACCGCGTTTGCCGTGCAGGCCGATGTGGCTGACGAAGCACAGGTGCTGGCCATGTTTGCTGCAGTGGATGCGCAATTCGGCCGGCTGGACGCGCTGGTCAACAACGCCGGTGTGGTG
This sequence comes from uncultured Ramlibacter sp., assembly GCA_964620025.1. Classification (GTDB taxonomy): domain Bacteria; phylum Pseudomonadota; class Gammaproteobacteria; order Burkholderiales; family Burkholderiaceae_C; genus RAM1. The sequence goes on from CAZUJD010000129.1 coordinate 3,058, forward strand.
GACGTGACCAGCCGGGTGGCCGACATGGGCCTGGCGCGTCTGAAGCGCATGTTCGACATCAACATCCTGGGCTCGTTCCTGTGTGCGCGTGAAGCGGTGCGCCGCATGAGCACACAGCGTGGCGGCTCAGGCGGCAGCATCGTCAATGTATCCAGCGCCGCGGCGCGCCTGGGAGCGCCCGGCCAGTATGTGGACTACGCTGCTGCCAAGGGCGCCATGGACACCCTGACGATCGGCCTGGCCAAGGAAGTCGCCGCCGAAGGCATCCGCGTCAACGCGGTGCGGCCCGGGCTGATCGAAACCGATATCCATGCATCCGGCGGGCTGCCCAACCGCGTGCGCGACCTGGCGCACCAGGTGCCGATGCAGCGCGGCGGCACGGCCGACGAAGTGGCCCAGGCGATTGTCTGGCTGTTGTCCGACGACGCCAGCTACACCACCATGTCCCTGGTGGATGTCTCAGGAGGCCGCTGATGTCCGCACCCCCCATCACCATCTACTGGGAAGACCTGGAGCCCGGCAGCACCATGGAGCTTGGCAGTGTCACGCCCACCGCGCAGGAAATCATGCACTTCGCCCGGCAGTTCGACCCCCAGCCTTTTCACCTGGACGAAGCCGCGGGCAAGGCCTCCATCTTTGGCGGCCTGTGCGCCAGCGGATGGCACACCTGCAGCCTGGCCATGCGCCTGATGGTGGACAACTTCCTGTGTCGCGCCGCCAGCATGGGCTCGCCGGGGCTTGAGACGCTGAAATGGCTCAAACCCGTGTACCCCGGCGACACGCTGAGCCTGCGCCACACCATTGTGGAATCGCGCCCCTTGCGCAAGCGCGCCGACGTCGGCCTCGTGCAGACCGTGTGGGAGATGTTCAACCAGGACGGCGACAAGGTGCTGCACATGGAGGGCTACGGCATGTTCCGCCGCCGGGTGCCCGACCCCACCGTGCTGGCGCGGGAGCAATGATGGACTTCAAACCCCTGATCACGCTGCTGGCCATCGTCAACCCGCTGGCCATCGTGCCGTTCTTCATCCACTACACACAGGGCTTCAGCCGGGCGCAGCGCCGCCGCACGATCTGGACGGCGTCGTTCAGCGCGTTCGTGGTCATTGCCACCAGCGCGCTGGCAGGGTTGAAGATTCTTGAATTTTTCAGCATCTCGCTGGCCAGCTTCCAGGTCGGCGGCGGCATGCTGCTCCTGATCAGCTCGCTGAACATGCTCAACGCCCAGCCAGCCGAGGCCAAGCCCCACACCAACGAAATGGAAGAAGGCGCCGAGAAAGCCGCCATGGGCGCCAGCATTGCCGTAGTGCCACTGACCATTCCGCTGCTGACGGGCCCGGCCACCATGTCCACCGTGGTGATCTACGCTGAAAAGGCCAAAACCTTCTGGCAGCTGGGCACGCTGGTGGGCTACGGCATCGTGATCGGCATTGCCACGGCGCTGTGCTTTGCGCTCGCCCAGCCCATCGCACGCATTCTGGGCAAGACCGGCATCAACGTCATGACGCGCCTGATGGGCCTGATCCTGGCCGCACTGGCGGTGGAGGTTATGGCCGACGGGCTGCTCAAGCTGTTCCCGGCGCTCAGCCGCTGACCGAGCGCCTTTCCTGCAGCTTCCTGACCAGCTGGTTGCTGGTGTTGCGCAGCCGCTGTGCCAGCAGCTGCGTGATCTTGACCAGCAGCTTGGCACCCACGGCCGGATGGTCGTGAATCAGCTGGCCCACGGCCGCGCGCGTCAGCACAGCGGCTTCCACTTCGTCCAGCGCGGTGCAGGTGGCATAGCGCGGCTCGCCGTCCAGCATGGACATCTCGCCGATCACGGCGCCGGGGCGGATCACCGCCAGCCGTGTGGTGTCGCCCGCTTCCTGGCCGCCGGACTCCGTACCCGCCTTGCGCTTGGTCACATCGACCGTGCCGGCCAGCAGCAGCATCATCCAGTCGTCCACCGTGCCTTCGGCAATCAGCACCTGGCCCGGGCCCGCGCGCACCAGCTGCATGGCCGCGCCCAGCACATCGGCCTCGGCGGCGGTGAAGTCCTGCAGCAGTGCTGAATCGCGCAGCAGCTGCGGCCGCCGCGACAGGTTCTCGCACACGCCGGAGGGCACCAGTGACGCCGTCGCCGGGGCGCTCATGGCACCTGCTGCAGCCATTGCGACAATTCCTCGGCGACGGCGTCGGTCGCCGCCGCCAGCGCACGCACGCCACCCGGAGCATCAGCTGTCGGGGCCGGGCGCTGCACGATCAACACGCGTTGGGCCAGCAGCTTCTCGCCCGACGGCGTGTTCTCGGCCAGCGTCGCGCGCAGCCGGATGACGCCCGCACTCTGGGTCGGTGAGCTGAACAGCTGGCTGAACTCCTCCAGTTCCAGGCGCAACACACGCGGCGCCATGCCTCCGGAGCGCAGCAGCGCTGCGCCTTCGCCCATGTTCAGCACCGCCCTGCGCTGCGACAGGTGTTCGCGCACGCGCTGGCGCACCAGCTGCGCAGGCGCGGCGGTCCAGCGCGCCTGCGCATAGGGGCGCAGCTGGTGGGCGTCCGCGTAGCCCAGGCGGTACAGCACGGCACTGCCATCCAGCGCGCCTCCGGCATCGATCTCTCCCAACGCGATCGGAGGCAAGGGCGCGATGCGGGTGGAAGGCTGGGGTTGAGTAGCACCGGGGCCGAAGTCATACAGCGTGGCCCGCACGGGCCGGTCAGGTCCGGCGCAGCCAGCCAGTACGGCAAAGGCCAGCGCAAGGCCCCAGGCAGCAGTTCTGCAGGGTTTCATCGGTTACCTCCCTGGGGTGGTGTGAAGCCGGGCTCGCCGGGGCCGGGCGTCGCGGCGCCATTGCCGAAGATCAGCGATTGCGGGTTGTCGTTGATGGCGTTGGCGGCGCGGCTCAAGCGGCGCACGGCACGCGAGGTCTCGTCGGTGACCTGGTTGATGCGCGGCAACGTAGCGGCGTTGAATGCATCGGCCGCCGCCGACAGCGCCTCGGTGCCTTCGGCCAGGCGGTCGATGGGGCCGTCCTTTTCGTTCAGGCGCTGCGCGGTCTTGCCGAAGTCTGCTGCTGCCTTGCCCACCTGGTCCGACGTGGCCTGCAACGAGCGCATGGTCTTGCCGGCCTCTGCGGTGAACGGCGGGATCGCCGCCAGGGCCGGGTCCAGCCGCCGGGTCACGGTGCTGTCCAGCTGACGGGCCAGCTGGCTGACGCTCGCGGTCGCCTGGCCCAGGTTGTCCAGCGCCACGGCCACACGTTTCTGGTTGTCGTCGGCCAGCAGGCGGTTCAGCTGCGTTGTGACCTTTTCCACCTGGTCCACGATGATCTCTCCGCGCTCGGCCAGCTTGCCGAACAGGCTGGGCTTGAGCGGTATGCGTGGGGGCTGGTCGTCGTTGTGCGGCAGCGGCTCGGCCGTCTTGCCACCGTCGTCCAGCTGCACGAAGGCCAGGCCGGTCACGCCCTGGAAGTTCAGCTGCGCAAACGTGGCCTGCGTCATGGGCGCGGCCTGGTCCACCTGCAGTCGCACCAGCACGTTGCCGCGTTTTTGCGGGTCAAAGCCGATGGATGCCACCTTGCCCACATCCACCCCGCGGTAACGCACCGGCGCCTGGGGCTGCAGTCCGCTGACGATCTCGTGGGTGGAAATTTCATACAGGTGGTATTCGCCCTGGTCGCGCGTGAGCCAGACGGCCAGCGCCGCCAGCAGCGCGCTGGCCACCAGCACGAAGATGCCGGCGGCCAATGCATGTGACTTGTTTTCCATGCGTCGTCCTTTCTAGACGGCAAACGGGTATTCGCGCAACAGCTCCATCGCGCGCTGGCCACGTTCGCCGAGAAAAAAATGGTGGATGAAGGGGTGCTGGAACGCGATCACCTCCCTGGGCGGCCCATTCACGATCACCTTGCGGTCGGCCAGCACGGCAATGCGCGTGCTCAGCTCGAACAGTGTGTCCAGGTCGTGCGTGACCATCACCACGGTCAAGCCCAGGTCGCGGTGCAGCGAGCGCAGCAGCGTGACAAAGCTGTCCGAGCTGTCCGGGTCCAGCCCGGCGGTGGGTTCGTCCAGCAGCAAAAGGGGCGGATCCATGATGAGGGCGCGCGCCAGTGCCACGCGCTTGATCATGCCGCCCGACAGGTCCGCCGGCATCTTGTCCGCATGTTCGGGTTTCAGGCCCACCATCTGAAGCTTGACCAGGGCCGCGTCGCGGATCAGCGCGGGCGGCAGGGTCTTGAGCTCGCGCAGCGGAAAGGCGATGTTGTCCAGCACGCTGAAGGCCGAGAACAGTGCGCCATGCTGGAACAGCATGCCCACCCGGCTGGCGGCGCCGCGTTCACCAAGGCTTGCAGGCGGCTGTCCCAGCACGCTGATCGTGCCGCGCGATGGCACCTCCAGCCCCAGGATCTGCCGCAGCAGCACGGTCTTGCCGGTACCCGAGCCCCCCACCAGCGACAGCACTTCGCCGCGCCGCACCGACAGGTCCAGGTCCTGGTGCACGACGAAATTGCGGGCGGCGCCCGCAAACTCGGACCACAGACCGCGGATTTCAATGACGTTTTTTTCGCCTGCCGTCATACGCCCACATCCTTGAACAGGATGGCAAACAGTGCGTCCACCAGGATCACGGCGGTAATGGACGTGACAACCGACGCCGTCGTACCTTCGCCCAGGCTCTGGGTATTGGGCTTCACGCGCAGGCCGTAGTGACAGCCGATCAGGGCGATCATGACGCCGAACACCACCGATTTGGCCGTGGCCAGGTACAGGTTGTTGATGCTGGCAGCCGCTGGCAGTGCGTTGAAGAAATACTGCGGCGTGATGCCCATGGACAGATCGGCCGACAGCATGCCGCCGGCCAGCGCCGCCAGCGTGGTCCACACACTGATCAGTGGCATGGCCAGGGCCAGGGCCATGGCGCGCGGCATCACCAGCCGCCAGCTGTGCGAAATGCCCATCACGCGCATGGCGTCCAGTTCGTCAGTCACCCGCATCACGCCAATCTGCGCCGTGATGGCCGACCCCGACCGCCCGGCGATCAGGATGGCCGCAAGCATGGGCCCCAGTTCGCGGATGAGTGACACGCCCAGGATGTTGACGATGTAGGCATCGGCACCGAACTGCTTGAGCTGCTGGGACGTGAGGTAAGCCAGTACTACGCCGATCAGGAAGCCCACCAGCGCCGTGATGGGCAGCGATGTGGCGCCGATACGGTACAGGTGCCCGGACACATCGCGCCAGGGCCCGTTGTGTGGCGCACGCGCCAGACGGCCCGCGTTGATGAGCAGCTGGCCGATCAACCGCACAAAGCCGCGCAGATGGCGCCCGGCCAGCAGCACCATCGCGCCCAGGGCGAAGTAACGTTCAGCCCAGGTCAGGCGCCCGCGAGGCGGCAAGTCCACCGAGAACTGCGCCACCCGCTCCAGCACGGCGCGCTGGGCCGGTTCGGCCTGCAGCTGGTCAACAAGGTCGAGGCGGAGGCAAGCGCCACCATCAACGAGGCAAACATGGAGGCGCACGGCGGAACGATCCGCGACCTGCAGCAGGAGATGTCCGAGATGCGCGAGCGCAACCGCGAACTGCTGAAGCGCATGGCGCGGCACGTGGCCCGCGCGCATTACTACAAGAAACGTTACCAGCAGCTGAAGAATGGCGATCAGGAGACGATCGGC
>CAZUJD010000130.1:0-8508 GCA_964620025.1 uncultured Ramlibacter sp.
TGTCCAGGACGGCCCGTGGTTCATGGGCTCAGACTACACCGCACTGGATGCCTATGTGTTCACGCTGTGCCGCTGGACGCGCAATTTCAGCACGGGCCCGGCGCGCGGGCGGGCTCATCTGGGGCCCTATCTGCAACGGGTACTGGCGCGCCCTGCCGTACAGCGCGTGATCGCCAATGAACAGCTGGCGCCGCCGTTTGTTTGAGCCGGCCACCGCCGCGCCGCCCCAAGTTGGCAGCGGCCCCGTCGGGGGGGGCAGCGACGACACGCAGTGCGGAGCGTGGGGGTCAGTCCTCCCGCCATTTTGTTTCCAGGAAGGCCACCAGCGCCTTGAGTGCGGCGCTGTTGTGCCTGCGCTGGGCGTAGGCCGCGTACAGCCACACATCGCGCGGTGAGAAGTCATGCAGCGTGGCCACCAGGGCCCCGCTGTCCAGGTGCTGCTGCACCATCAGGCGCGGCAGGCACACCGCGCCCAGTCCGTGCAGCGCCAGGCCCACCAGCGGCCCGGCGTCGGTGGCGTCCATGCGGCTGCGCACAGGCACGTTCTGCATCTGGCCGTCGATCTCGAACCGCCATTCGGCCTGGCTGCCCAGCAGCGAATAGGTCAGCGCGTCATGGTCGGCCAGGTCGTCGGGATGCTCGGGCTGGCCGCGCTGCTCCCAGTAGGAAGGGGCGGCACACACCACGAAGTCGATGCGCTTGAGCTTGCGCACGATCAGCGTGGAGTCCTGGATGCGGCCCACACGCAGCGCAACATCGATTCCCTCGTCAACCATGTCCACCATGCGGTTGTTCAAGTCCAGGCTGATATGGACCTCGGGATAGGTCTGCATGAACTCACCCAGCAGTTGGGGCAGGTCAAACTGCGCCAGGCCGTGCGGCGCCGTCAGGCGCACGCGGCCGCTGGGCTTGCGCGCGTGCTGCTGCAGCTCCAGCCGGGTGAGCTCGAACATCTCCATCACCGGCGTGCTGCGTGCCAGCAGCAGGCTGCCCGCGTCTGTCAGGCTCACGGTGCGCGTGGTGCGGTTGAGCAGGCGAACACCCAGGCGGGCTTCCAGCTCGGCGACATATTTGCTGACGTTGGCCTTGGAAACATCCAGCGTGCGCGCGGCCATGGAAAAGCTGCCGCGGTTGGCAACTTCGCGAAAAGTCCGTATGAGTTCGATGGTGTCCATTGTTTCCGGCAGCGAAACGCTCTGGTTCGTTATTGGGCTGTTTAAAGAGGCAACTTGATGCGCATCTGCTTCTCACAGGAGAGCAGTGTCTGCAATCCTGAAAGACCAGAAGGTCTGGCCTGTTTTAACTTTTGAAAGAAGATCATCATGAACGCATCCAAGTTTTTCGCTGTCGCCGCCCTGTCTGCTGTTGCCGCCCTGGGCTCCGTGGCCCACGCCGATGAGGCAGACGCCTCCCAGTTCGCCGTGCAGTTTGACGGTGCCCGCACCCGCGCTGAAGTCAAGGCAGAGGCCGTGACCGTGGCCAAGAACCGCAGCAACGAACCCGCCGGTTCGCGCGTGGCTGCCCCGGTGAACTCCACCACCGACCGCGCCACGGTCCGCGCGCAGGCTGCCGAAGCCCTGCGCCTGGGCCAGATTTCCTACGGCGAAACCCACACGCTGTAAGGGTCCGCAACCCGCCTGGCCGCTCAGCGTTTGCTGGTGCGCGCCAGGTAGCGTTTGCGCCAGAACACCACGACCAGCACGGCGCTGACCAGCGCCATCGAGGCCATGGCCCACCAGAAACCGTCCTGGCGATGGATCAGCGGAATGAACTCGAAGTTCATTCCAAAAATCCCCGCAATGAGGTTCAGGGGCAGGAAGATGGCCGTCAGCGCAGTGAGCGTGCGCATGATGTCGTTGGTGCGGTTGCTTTGAGCGCTGAAGTGGATCTGCACCACTGTCTCGGCGGATTGCTCGAGCCGCCGCGCGTGGTGAACCACGCGCTGGATGTGTTCGATCACGTCGCGCGCTCGGGCGATCAGCTGGTCCTGCTGAGCCCGGGCCAGGCGCGCGTCGGCTGCAAATGAAGACAGCGGCTGCTCGCGCAGGCTGTCCAGCCATTCCTGCATGGCGTCGTGCTGCTCGTCGCAAAGGTCCTCCAGCACGTGCAGCTGGCTGCGCGCGGACATCAGCGAGTTCCAGTTGGAAAAGCGGGCGTTGGGTTTGAGCAGCTCGGCCTGCCAGTGCTCCAGCTGCTGGGTCAGTTCCTTGCGCAGATCCAGATAGCTGTCCACCATCACGTTCACCATGCGCAGCACCAGGTCGGCCGGCCCGCTGGGCAGACGGCTGCGCGCGGACGTGGCATCCACGCTGAATTTCGCATCCGACAGGAAGCGCTCCAGGAAGCTGCGCGCTGTGTAGCAGCCCCGCGGATGCACGCTGATCAGCAGGTGGTCAAAAACCGCAAAACCGACCGCGCGCGAACTGATGCGGCTGAATGCCGGTGGTCCCTCGCCCGTGCGCTTGCGCGGCGTGCCGCCTTGACCGTGGTAGGCGGCGATGGCCGCCTCGTGTTCGGATTCGGCGCGGGTCTCGAACTGGGAGGCCAGGCGGCGAAAGATCACCAGGTCGTACACCGAGGTGTAGTCGTAGTGCGACGGGTGGCCCGCATTGGCCATGTCCTGGCAATGCAGGTCCAGCAGGGCCGAGCCACCCAGCTGCTGCGCAGCCTGTTGCAGCTGCGCCAGTGAAGATTCGAATTCGTCGCGGTCCAGGAAAATCCACACAAAGCCGTCTGCCGGCGCCTGCGCCGGCACCGCATCCGCAAAACGCAGGCTGTCGGCGGTGAATTCGATGATCTGCACGTCAGCGGCGCAGCAGTCTTGCAGCGTCCAGGGCAAAGTAGGTCAGCACACCATCTGCGCCGGCGCGCTTGAAGGCCAGCAGGCTCTCAAGCATGACGGCGTCATGGTCCAGCCAGCCGTTCTGTGCGGCAGCCTTGAGCATCGCGTATTCACCGCTGACCTGGTAGGCAAAGGTGGGCACGCGGAATTCGTCTTTCACGCGGCGCACCACATCCAGGTACGGCATGCCGGGCTTGACCATGACCATGTCCGCGCCTTCGGCGATGTCCATCGCCACTTCGCGCAGTGCTTCGTCGGTATTTCCCGGATCCATCTGGTAGACCTTCTTGTTGCTTTTGCCCAGGTTGGCTGCGGAGCCGACGGCGTCGCGAAACGGTCCATAGAAGGCGCTCGCATATTTGGCGCTGTAGGCCATGATGCGCGTGTGGATGAGCTTGCGCGCTTCCAGCGCCGCCCGGATGGCACCGATGCGGCCATCCATCATGTCGCTGGGCGCCACAATGTCGACGCCAGCCTGTGCCTGCGTCAGTGCCTGGCCGGTCAGCACCTGGACGGTTTCGTCATTCAGGATGTAACCGGTGTCGTCCAGCAGGCCGTCCTGGCCGTGGCTCGTAAAAGGGTCCAGCGCCACGTCGGTCATGACGCCAAGGCCCGGAAATTCCTTTTTCAGTGCCCGCACCACCCGTGGCACCAAGCCGTCAGGGTTCAGCGCTTCCTTGCCATCGGGCGTTTTGAGCGCCGGGTCGATCACCGGGAACAGCGCCATCACCGGAATGCCCAGATCGACGCAGTCTTGCGCCACGGGCAGCAACAGATCCAGGCTCAGGCGTTCGACGCCGGGCATGGACGCCACGGCTTCGCGCCGGCCTTGGCCGTCCAGCACAAACACAGGGTAGATCAGGTCATGCGGTGTCAGCGCGTGCTCGCGGACCAGGTTGCGTGTGAATTCATCGCGGCGCAGCCGGCGTGGGCGGCCATGGGGGTAGGGGGCGTGCAGGCTCATGGGGAAAATTGTGCCTGATAGCGGCCCCGGACAGCGTCCGGTGCTCACCACAGCCCCCTGGCCTGTTGTTCTGTCTGATGGGACGGCGTTGCCAAAACTATCACGGTCTGCAGGGGAAAAGGGCGCTTTCCCCCTTGAAACCGACCGGCCGGTTTGTTAAATTACACATGGGCAGCTTGCTGCTCCCCGCTTTTCCTCCCTGAGCGGGTGCCTTAATGTGTGACAGCAAAAAGGCTTCCCACCCCAGCCATGTGCTGGGGTTTTTTTTGGCTGTGCCGGAATGCCCCCACTACACTCGGGCGCATGCTCTGGATCAAAGCCCTTCACATCGTTTTTGTCGCGAGCTGGTTCGCCGGCCTTTTTTACCTGCCGCGCATCTTTGTGAATCTGGCGATGGTGGAGCCTGAATCCGTGGCGGAACGCGAGCGGCTGCTGCTGATGGCGCGCAAGCTGCTGCGCTTCACCAACCTGCTTGCCGTTGCGGCGCTGGTGCTGGGGCTGTGGCTGTGGCTGGGTTACGGCATCGGGCGCGGCCCTGGCAACGGATGGATGCATGCCAAACTGGGCGTGGTAGTGCTGGTCATCGGTTACCACCACGGCTGCGCCGTCCTGCTGCGCAAATTTGTGGCCGGTGCCAACCGGCGCAGCCACCGCTGGTACCGCTGGTTCAATGAGGCGCCGGTGCTGCTTTTGCTGGCGGCTGTGGTGCTGGTGGTGGTCAAGCCCTTTTAGCCCCCGTGCCGCACAAGACATCCGCCTTGCCCCTGGCGCTCATCTATGTGGTGCTGGTCGTCTATGCAAGCCTCTACCCGTTTGACGGCTGGCGAGACCAGGGAATAGCGCCCTGGGCTTTCCTGGCCAGCCCGATGCCCCGGTACTGGACCGGTTTTGACGTTGCCGCGAATGTGGCCGGCTATGTGCCGCTGGGGGCGCTGCTGGCGTTGGGTGCCATGCGGCGAGGCGGCGGCACTCAGGTGCGGGCCGTGTTGCTGGCGTCCAGCGCCGCCCTGGCGTTGTCACTGGCCATGGAGATGCTGCAAAGTTACCTGCCGGTCCGGGTGGCATCCAACGTGGATCTGGCCCTGAACGTGACGGGGGCCTGGCTGGGCGCGTCCATGGCCTGGGTGCTGGAGCGTCTGGGCGCCATCGACCGCTGGAGCCGCTTTCGCGACCGGTGGTTTGTCGAGGATGCGCGTGGTGCGATGGTGCTGCTGGCGCTGTGGCCGGTCGCGCTGCTGTTTCCTGCCTCGGTTCCGTTCGGCCTGGGCCAGGTGTTCGAACGGCTGGAGGCCGCGCTGGCCGAATGGCTGGAAGACACGCCGTTCCTGGAGTGGATGCCGGTGCGGGAAATCGAGCTGCAGCCACTGGTTCCTGGGGTGGAGTTGCTGTGCGTGATGCTGGGTGCGCTGATCCCCTGCCTGCTGTCGTACTGTGTGGTGCGCACCCTGGGGCGGCGGTTGCTGGTCATGTTGTCGGCTCTGGCGATTGGCGTGCTGGCCACGGCGTTGTCCGCTGCACTGAGTTGGGGCCCGGTGCACGCCTGGGCCTGGCTCAGCGCACCGGTACGCGCGGGGCTGGTGGCCAGCCTGGTGCTGGCGTTGCTGGCCCTGCCCCTGCCTCGCCGTGGCAGTGCGGCCTTGTTGCTGCTGGCGCTGGCGGTGCACCTGAGCCTGGTGAACCAGGCGCCGGCCAGCGCGTATTTCACGCAGACACTGCAGACCTGGGAGCAGGGGCGCTTCATCCGATTCAACGGCCTGGCGCAATGGCTGGGCTGGCTCTGGCCTTACGCCGCGCTCGCCTATGTGCTGTTGCGCCTGTCACGCCGCGAGCCCAAAAACTAGAATCGGTGCATGACTGACCCGCATTCCTACTACGGCCGCCACATCTTCTTTTGCCTGAACGAGCGCCAGAACGGTGAAGACTGTTGCGCCAACCACCATGCCAAGGAGGCTTTTGACCGCTGCAAGGCACAGGTCAAGTCGGCGGGCCTGGCCGGTCCCGGCAAGGTGCGCGTCAACAAGGCAGGCTGCCTGGACCGGTGTGCGGGCGGCCCCGTCGCGGTGGTTTACCCTGAAGCGGTCTGGTACACCTATGTGGATGGCAATGACATCGACGAGATCGTTGAGTCGCACCTGAAGAACGGCAAGGTGGTCGAGCGACTGCTGACGCCTGCGCACCTGGGGCGCTGACGCCGTGAACGCGCAGACCCAGAAGCTCACGCTGGCCGGCGCAGTAGGGCCTGTGGAGGCGCTGCGCGACGTACCGGCCGACCACATACCGGCCAAAGGCGTCGCCGTGATCGCGCACCCGCACCCCCTGTTTGGCGGCACCATGGACAACAAGGTGGTGCAGACGCTGGCGCGCGCATTCACCCAATGTGGCTGGACGGCCGTGCGCTTCAATTTTCGCGGCGTGGGCGCCAGCGCCGGAACGCACGATGGCGGCCAGGGCGAAACAGACGACCTGCTGCAGGTGGTGCAGGCCGTGGCTCCGCAGGGGCCGATCGCACTGGCCGGGTTTTCCTTTGGTGCCTATGTCACCTGCAGCGCCATTGCGCGGCTATCGCCGCAGCGCGCGATCGACAGGATCGTGCTGGTGGGGACTGCAGCCTCGCGGTTTGAAGTGCCGCCTTTGCCTTCCGGGTCGCACGACCGTGCACTGGTGATCCATGGTGAGCAGGATGACACTGTGGCGCTGTCTTCGGTGATGGACTGGGCGCGGCCGCAGTCGCTGCCTGTGACAGTTGTGCCCGCAGGAGGCCACTTCTTTCACGGACAATTGCCGCTTCTGAAAAATCTGGTGGTCCGCCACCTCTGTTCCTGAAGTCTCCCGAATGAAACGTTTTCTGCAGGCGCTGTGTGCGTCCTTCTTGGCGATGCTGTGTGTTGCCGCTTTTGCCCAGGCGCCCCAGCCACCCGAAATCGCCGCGCGCAGCTACCTGCTGATGGACCTGACGGCCAACCAGCTGCTGGCGGCGAAGGACATTGATTCGCCGGTGGAGCCGGCGTCGCTGACCAAGCTCATGACCCAGTACCTGGTGTTTGATGCTCTCAAAGCCAGGAGAATCGACCTCAAGCAGACGCTGCCGGTGAGCGAGCGTGCGTGGCGCATGCCGGGTTCGCGCATGTTCATCGACCCCAAGATGAAAGTGCCGGTGGACGACCTGATCAAGGGAATGGTGGTGCAGTCGGGCAACGATGCCACGGTTGCGCTGGCCGAAGGCGTCGGCGGCACGGTAGAGCGGTTTGTCCAGCTGATGAACGAGCAGGCGCGGGCGCTGGGCATGAAATCCACCAGCTACAAGAATCCCGAGGGACTGACCGAGGCCGGGCACATGACGACCGCGCGCGACCTGTCTGTCCTGGCCACCCGCCTCATGCAGGATTTTCCTGAGTACATGAGTTACTACGCCATCAAGAAATACCGCTATGAAGGCACGCCGGCGGCCAATGACACCAACCGCAACCTGCTGCTGTTTCGAGATCCCTCGGTGGACGGGCTTAAAACCGGACACACCGAGGCGGCCGGCTACTGCCTGATTGCCACTGCCCGGCGGGATTTCCCCAACCTGTCACCGGGCGGGCGTCGCCTGCTGTCCATCGTGTTGGGCACGGCGAGTGAAAACGCGCGGGCCAACGAATCCCAAAAACTGTTGAACTGGGGCTACACCGCGTTTGAGGCCGTCAAGCTGTTCGACGCCAACCAGCCCGTGGTGACGCCGGCGGTATGGAAAGGAAGCGCTAACTCTGTGAAATTGGGTCGCCCACAGCCCATTGTCGTGGCCGTCCCGGCTGGTACCGCAGGACGAATCAAGACCCAGGTCGCGCGACCCGACCCGCTGGTGGCTCCGCTGGCCAGGGGCCAGGCCGTGGGCACACTGAAAGTCCTGGCCAACGACCAGCCGGTTCTGGATGTGTCGTTGGTCGCCCTGGAGGCGGTGGACCAGGCCGGCCTGCTGGGTCGAGCCTGGGACGGCATCCGCCTCTGGATCAAATAGCTTTAAGTAAGCGTTCGCTGACTTTTTGATGGATGGATTGCGGGAATTCCCGTAGAAGGCTATACTGGAAGGCTTTCCCGCATTTGGGGTGGGGAAGATTTTCAAATTTTGACGTTTTAGGGACGTTTTCAATGCCAACCATCAACCAACTGGTGCGTCAGGGGCGCGAGGTCGAAAAGACCAAGTCCAAAAGCCCTGCGATGCAAAACTCGCCGCAGCGTCGCGGTGTGTGTACCCGTGTGTACACCACGACGCCGAAGAAGCCGAACTCGGCACTTCGCAAGGTCGCCAAGGTCCGTCTGACCAATGGCTTCGAAGTCATTTCCTACATCGGCGGTGAAGGCCACAACCTGCAGGAACACAGCGTGGTGCTGGTTCGTGGCGGTCGTGTCAAGGACTTGCCCGGTGTGCGTTACCACATCGTTCGTGGCTCGCTGGATCTGCAGGGCGTGAAAGACCGCAAGCAGTCCCGCTCCAAGTACGGTGCAAAGCGCCCGAAAAAGGCCTGATCCATCTGTCGTTCAAAGGTGCTTGAATCGCCCTGGCAGGCGAATACAAGCGTAGTGACCCGCTGTTGGGTCGAGTAAGTGAGAGTTATGAATGGCTCTCGCGGCATCTGCGAAAGCGGTGCCAACTGAAGCAAAGAGGTGAAAAATGCCACGTCGTCGCGAAGTCCCTAAACGTGAAATCCTGCCGGATCCCAAG
>CAZUJD010000131.1:0-8504 GCA_964620025.1 uncultured Ramlibacter sp.
TGAACACCGGCTGCTGGTCCTCGCGCTTGAGCAGCACCTTGTTGTGCAGGCGCCGGCTCAGGTTCCTGGCGGGCTCCAGCGCCGACTCCACCGCCACGTCATAGACGCGGGCTGTGAGGATTTTCTTCAGGTAGTCGGCGGGCTTGAGGTGTTTGGTCATAGGGCCGCTGATGATAAAGGTTGATGTTGCAGCGGCCGAGCCAGAAAAAAGCCCCCGGGACTTGCGACCCGGGGGCTGAATCCACCAAAGGAGGAGGTGGAGGAGACAAACAGTGCATGAAGGAAAACCCTTATGCTTGAGGTCAGTATAGCCATGGATTGCTGCGTCGCAGCACGATTCCTGGTCACATATTGAGACAAAGTCTGCAGTATTAGCGGAATTTACTCGGGGCAAGCAGGTTTGATAAAGGTGCGATGAAATGATGGAATGCACGGTAAGCTGGACGGGCGCAACGGGAGCGCGATCGGGCATGGGGTTTCTGGCGGAGACCGGCAGCGGCCACACCCTCATGATGGATGGCGCGCCGGACGCCGCAAAACCTGCCAACGGCGGATTGAACCTGGCACCCCGGCCCATGGAAACGGTGCTGGCTGGCACGGGCGGATGTACGGCCTATGACGTGGTGCTGATCCTCAAGCGTGGCCGGCATGACGTACAGGGCTGCTCTGTGAAGCTCACCACGGAGCGGGCCGAAACAGATCCGAAAGTTTTCACAAAAATCCACATGCACTTCACTGTGAAGGGCAAAGGCATACCGGCTGCCGCTGTGGAGCGCGCCATTGCCATGAGCCACGACAAATACTGCTCGGCGAGCATCATGCTGGGCAAAACAGCTGATATCACGACCAGCTTCGAGGTCTGCGAAGCCTGACCCTGTCCGGGTCTTCGGGAGTCAGATGTAGTGGGCTGTGGTCGTCATGATGCGGGCGGCGCCGGCCATGAGCGCCTTGGCAGGCGCCGGCAGTTCCGCGGCACCGGCCGCCAGGGCCTGAGCGGCATGCGCCGCCTCGTCATCCCTCATCTGCACCACAATGGCGCGCGATGCATGATCCTGGGCAGGCAGCCTTTGAAGGTGGCTTTCAAGGTGTGATTCGACCTGTCTTTCGGTTTCCAGAACGAAACCGAGGCTGACGGCATCGCCCAGTCGCCCTGCCAGAAGGCCCAATCCGAACGCCCCGGCATACCACAGGGGGTTGAGCAGCGATGCGCGTGAGCCG
Organism: uncultured Ramlibacter sp.; assembly: GCA_964620025.1. Lineage (GTDB taxonomy): Bacteria > Pseudomonadota > Gammaproteobacteria > Burkholderiales > Burkholderiaceae_C > RAM1. The sequence continues at coordinate 1,219 of CAZUJD010000131.1, forward strand.
AGTTCATCCAGACGGGCCTGCGTCCAGGCGAGGTGATCGGTTTCTTCATGTGCCGCTTGCAGGAAATGGGCGCGCAGTTCAGGGTTGGACGTGGCTGCCGCCTGCGCTGTATAGAGAGCCTGCGCGCAGACCTCTCCCACATGATTGACCCGCATCAGCGCACCTGACAGAGCCCTTTGGGCGTGGTCCAGCCGGGTTTCGTCGGCAGCAACCACAGGGCAGGGCCGGCCTGCGCGCGCCGGCGCAAAAAGGGTTCGCAAGGCGGCATCCGCCGCAGTCAGCAGTTTGTCCATGCCCAAAGCTTATCCGCAGTCCAGCAGATGGCGGAATCAACGTGTAGCTCAAAATGCCTCAAGATGCAACTGTTGCGCTGGGTCAACGGGATGCTTCAAGGATGTTGCAGGGGTGCAACGAAACAGGCTCCGCAAGGCTAAATGCTTTGCGAAAGAAAGCCCGCTCTGTTGCAATACACCCAACTTCCCAAAAGGAGGTTGGCCCGGGGATCCGGTGGGAGCACATTGCGTGCCCGCACTTATGTGAACCCGTCGAACCGGAGCCCTATGTTTAACCTTGGAGAAACTTGCAATGAAAAAGTCCCTGATTGCTCTGGCTGTGCTGGCGACCGCTGGCGTGGCTTCTGCCCAATCTTCCGTCACCCTGTTCGGTATCGTTGACGCCACCCTGGCTGTTGGCAATGGCAGCGGTGCTGGTTCTTCCGACAAGACCCAGCTGACCAACTCTGGCTACAACTCCAGCCGTCTGGGCTTCCGTGGTACGGAAGACCTGGGTGGTGGCCTGTCTGCCTCCTTCTGGCTGGAAGCCGGCGTGAACAACGACAACGGTTCTGGCGCCAACACCAGCACCAACAACCAAGGCGCTGCTGCTGCCGGCGGTGGTGGTCTGACGTTCAACCGTCGCTCGACCGTCAGCCTGGCTGGTGGCTGGGGCGAAGTTCGCCTGGGCCGTGACTACACCCCGCAATTCTGGAACCTGACCGTGTTCGATCCGTTCGGCACGAACGGCGTGGGCACCACCCAGACCCTGCGCTCCAGCCTCGGCGGCCCCGTCACCGTCCGCGCTTCCAACAGCATGGGCTACTTCCTGCCCCGCGATCTGGGCGGCTTCTACGGCCAAGTCCAGTACTACCTGGGCGAAAACAACCAGACCGGCGCTGCCACGGAAGACGACGGCAAGGGCGCTGGCCTGCGCCTGGGCTACGCTGCTGGCCCGGTCAACGTTGCTCTGGCTTTCTCCAGCACCAACTACGCCACCGGCGACATCAAGACCACCAACATTGGCGGTCAGTATGACTTCGGCGTGGCCAAGGTTATGGCTCACTACAACCGTGACCGCGTGTCGGCTCCCGGCAGCGTGACCCAGACCGGCTACCTGATCGGCGGCCTGATCCCCATGGGCGCTGGTGAAATCCGTCTGGCCTACTCGCGCAGCAAGAACGACGCTGCCGTGAGCGCCCGTACCAACAAGTACGCCATCGGCTACGTGCACAACCTGTCCAAGCGCACGGCTCTGTACACCACGTTCGCTCGCGTGAGCAACAACGGTGGCGCAGCTCAAGCCCTGAACGGTGCTGTGACCGCCGCCAACGCCAAGTCGACCGGTTACGACTTCGGCGTTCGCCACAGCTTCTAATTGCTTTGCTGGCCTTGTGCCAGCTTGCAATCAGACTGGAAAAGCCGCCTTCGGGCGGCTTTTTTATTTGAGAACGTACTTTCCAGAAAATTGGGGCCAGTGGCTGTGCGCGACAGATTGATTTTTGTGATTTGCTGGATCTGCAGTCTGGCCGTGCTGTCGGGCTGTTCGGCCATGTCCAGGCCTGAACCATCCGGGGAACTGGCTGGAACGCCATGGGCACAGCAGTCGTCCCTGCAAGAGGGGCTGTGGCATCACTACGCGTTGCCCGGCAAGAGCAGCACCCAGTTCACCTACACCCGCAAGGACGGGCGTGACGCCATGGCTGTGACGTCAACCTCGTCGGCCAGCATGGTGCGCAAGCGCGTGCGCCTAGAACCAACAGAACTCGGCAGTGTGCGCTTTTCCTGGAAGGTGCCGGAGCTGATCGCGCAAGCGGATATGGCCCTTCGGGATGCGGACGATTCACCCGTGCGGATCGTCCTGGCCTTTGAGGGGGACCGCTCCAGGCTGTCTGCGCGCAATGCAGCCCTGTCAGACCTGGCGCTGGCCCTGACGGGCGAAGAAATGCCGTATGCCACCCTGATGTACGTCTGGTGCAACCAGCGCCCGCCGGGTAGCGTTATCGTCAATCCCCGCACCGACCGCATTCGAAAGCTGGTCGTGGAGTCAGGCGCCAGCAAGCTGAACCAGTGGCTGGATTACGAGCGTGACATCCGGGCTGACTACGAAAAGGCTTTTGGTGAAGCCCCCGGTGCACTGGTGGGTATTGGCATCATGACCGACAGCGACAACACGCGCTCGATCGCCAGGGCGTGGTACGGCCCTGTGCAACTTCCCTCAGCAAGGCAGTCCCTGACTACGCGCTAAGGGCATTGCGCCTTGTCGCGGCCGCAACAGGGCTTGCGGGAAACCCCTTTTGACGGAGCAGGCACGCATGCTGCATAGTCTGCCTCTTTCCAATTCAAGAGGGTTCCATGAAGCTCAAAATCGCTCTGATCGCCGCGGCCGCCATGGCCGCAGTTCCCGCTGTGCAGGCCAAACCGTTCAAATGGTCCAGCGCCAGTGACATCCCCACGCTGGACATCCACTCGCAGAACAATGCCCTTGGCAATGGTGTGCATGCAGCTGTGTATGACGCACTGGTGTACTACAACAGCCAGACGTTCAAGCCCGAGGCGCAGCTGGCCACTTCGTGGCGCGAGATGTCCCCGACCCAGGTGCGCTTCAATCTGCGTACTGGTGTGAAGTTCAGCGACGGCACCCCTTTCACGGCGGACGACGTGGTGTATTCCATCGGTCGTGCCATGTCCAGGACATCGAACTACGCCGTTTACACCCAGGGCATTGACCGCGTGGTCAAGGTCAATGACTCCACTGTGGACTTTATCATGAAGGGGCCGAACCCGGTGCTTCTGAACCAGCTCACCGAGCTGCGCATGATGAGCAAGGCCTGGGCGGAAAAGAACAAGTCGGTCGAGCCCAAGGACATCCGCACCAAGGACGAAACTTTTGCCCACCGCAATGCCATGGGCACCGGCCAGTACATGGTCAAGGAATGGCAGCCCGACCAGAAGCTGGTGATGGTAAAGAACCCCAACTACTGGGGCAAGAATGACAGCAACGTCACCGAGATCATCTACACCCCCATCAAGTCGGAAGCTACGCGTGTAGCGGCCCTGCTTTCGGGCGAGGTTGACTTCGTGCTGGACCCGAGCCCGCAAGACCTGGGGCGTCTGCGCGCCAATCCCAACCTCAAGGTGATCGACGGCGTGGAGAACCGCACGATTTTCTTCGGCATGGACCAGTTCCGCACGGAATTGCCCGGCTCCAACATCAAGGGCAAGAACCCCCTGAAGGATGTGAAGGTGCGCATGGCGCTGTACCAGGCCATTGACAGCGACAGCCTGCACCGTGTGACCATGCGTGGCCTGAGCCAGCCCACCGGTGCGCTGGTGGCACCGCAGGTCAGTGGCTGGACCGAGGCGGTCCACAAGCGCCATCCCTATAACCCCGAGACCTCCAAGAAGCTGTTGGCCGAGGCAGGCTATCCCCAGGGGTTCGAGGTGGACTTTGCCTGCCCCAACAACCGCTACATCAACGACGAGGAAATCTGCCAGGCCGTCACGGCCATGTGGGCCAAGGTGGGTGTGAAGGCCAAGCTGCGCACGATGCCGCTGGTAACCTATTTCCCGATGATCCAGCGCTACGAAGCCAGCATCTACATGCTGGGTTGGGGCGTGCCGACGTTTGATGCGCTGTACAGCCTGCAATCGCTCACGCGCAGTGTCGGCACTGGCGGCGACGGCAACTACAACGTGGGCCGTTACAGCAACCAGCGCATGGACTATGTGGTCGATCGCATCAAGACTGAAACCGACCTGCCGGTACGCAACCGTCTGCTGACCGAAGGCCTGCAGTTGAGCAACGACACCGTGTCGCACATTCCGCTGCACAACCAGATCATTCCGTGGGCGCTGAAGAAGAACGTTGACGTGGTGCACCGCGCCGACAACCGCCTTGACTGGCGCCTGATCAAGGTCAATTGACCGTGACTTGATGAAGGAAGGCCTGCGGGCCTTCCTTTTCATGGCACATTAGTTCCTTTAAACCTAAAGGAAACCCCTGTGCTGGCACGGCATTTGCGCTGCTAGCATCGGCCATCCTTTACGCGTAAATCGAATGTTCGCCTTTATCCTGCGTCGCCTCATCCAGGCCGTGATCGTGATGGTCACGGTTGCTTTCATTGCATTTCTGCTTTTCCAGTATGTCGGTGACCCGGTTGTTTTCCTGCTGGGGCAGGATGCCACGCCGGAGCAGATCCGTGAACTGCGTGCGGACCTGGGGCTGGACAAACCGTTCTTTGTGCAGTTCTGGCACTTCCTGGTGAATGCCGCCCAGGGCGAATTTGGCCTCAGCCTGCGTCAGGGCGCCAAGGTGTCGCGACTCATTGCCGAGCGTTTCCCCGCCACGCTGGAGCTGGCGCTGATTGCCGCCTTGATGGCACTGGTCATCGGCATTCCCATGGGCGTGTATTCCGCGCTGCGGCGCGGCAGCTTCCTGAGCCAGGTGTTCATGACGATCTCCCTGCTGGGAGTCTCGCTGCCCACCTTCCTGATTGGCATCCTGCTGATTCTGGTCTTTGCCGTCGGGTTGGGCTGGTTCCCGAGTTTTGGCCGGGGTGAAACCGTGCAGTTGGGGTGGTGGACCACCGGCCTGCTCAAGGCCAAGGGCTGGCACCACATCGTGCTGCCGGCCATCACGCTGGCCATCTTCCAGCTCACGCTGATCATGCGGCTGGTACGTGCCGAGATGCTGGAGGTGCTGCGCACCGACTACATCAAGTTCGCGCGCGCACGGGGCCTGTCCAACCGTGCGATCCACTTCGGCCATGCGCTGAAGAACACGCTGGTGCCTGTCATGACCATCACGGGCCTGCAACTGGGCGGCCTGATCGCATTCGCCATCATCACGGAAACGGTATTCCAGTGGCCCGGAATGGGCTTGCTGTTCATCCAGGCCGTGACGTTTGCCGATATTCCTGTCATGGCGGCCTACCTGTGCCTGATCGCCCTGATCTTCGTGGTAATCAACCTGATTGTTGACCTGTTGTATTTTGCGGTGGACCCGCGCCTGCGCATGGGCAAGGCAGGGGGCCACTGATGCTGGCGCCCGTGACCCAGCCTGCACGCCTGAAAGCCAACGGGCGGGCCTTTGCGCACATCGCGCAGTTCCACCCGGAGCTGACGGCATTGCGCCGCGACCTGCATGCCCATCCCGAACTGGGGTTTGAAGAGGTGTACACGGCCGGCCGCATCAAGGAGTCGCTCAAGCTGTGCGGCGTGGACGAAGTGCATGACGGCATCGGCAAGACCGGCGTGGTGGCCGTCATCAAGGGTCGGCAGACCGGCAGCGGCCGCATGATCGGCCTGCGGGCCGACATGGACGCACTGACCATGGCCGAACACAACGATTTTGCGTGGAAATCGTCCCGGCCCGGCATGATGCACGGCTGCGGGCATGACGGCCATGTGACCATGCTGGTCGGTGCAGCGCGTTACCTGGCCGAAACCCGCAATTTCGACGGCACGGCCGTGCTGATTTTCCAGCCCGGCGAGGAGGGCTTTGCCGGCGCCAAGGCGATGATTGAGGACGGACTGTTCGAACGCTTTCCTGTCAATTCGGTGTACGCCATGCACAACTGGCCCGGGATGCGCCCCGGCACCGTCGGGCTGAATCCTGGCGCCATGATGGCAGCGGCTGATCGCATCACCATTGAAATCACCGGCAAGGGCGGTCATGGTGCGCACGCCTATCTCACGGTGGATCCGGTGCTGGTGGCGGGTCACATCATCACGGCGGTCCAGAGCATTGTGTCGCGCAATGTGCGACCGATCGAGGGTGCGGTCATCAGCCTGTGCGCCATGCAGGCCGGCGACCTGGGTGCCATGAGTGTAGTGCCAGGCAAAGCGACGCTCGTCGGTACCGTGCGCACTTTCAACCCCGAAGTGCAGGACCTGGTGGAGCGCCGCCTGCACGAGCTGTGCAGCGCCGTCGCGCTGGCATTTGGTGCCACGGCCAGCGTGAAATACGAACGCATCTACCCTGCCACCATCAACTCGCCGCGGGAGGCCATGTTTGCCGCCGATGTGGCGCAGTCCCTGGTAGGCGATGACCACGTTGTGCGTGACATGGAGCCCAGCATGGGTGCAGAGGATTTTTCATTCATGCTGCAGGTCAAGCCAGGCGCCTATCTGCGCATCGGCCAGGGCGGCGAGGGAAGCTGCTTCCTGCACAACAGCCGATACGACTTCAACGACGACATCCTTCCGTTGGGTTCGGCGCTGCATGCCGGCCTGATCGAGCAATCCATGCCGCTGGGCGGCCCAGCCCTTCATGCGTGACGAGAACGCATTTTCCTTTTCCAACCGTCATCCCCTGCACAAGGAGCCAAAGATGAAATTCAAACGCAACCTGATTCCGGCCGCCGTATTCTGCGCCGTGGCCGCCATGGGCATGGGGGCATCTGCCCAGACCGTGCGCATCGCCAACCAGGGCGACGCGCTGTCCATGGACCCGCATTCGCTCAATGAGTCCCTGCAGCTGACCGTGACGGGCAACGTGTACGAAGGCCTGGTCGGCCGCAACAAGGACCTGAGCCTGGCTCCGGCCCTGGCTACTTCGTGGAAGCAGACGTCACCCACCGTCTGGCGCTTTGAACTGCGCAAGGGCGTGCAATTCCATGACGGCACGCCATTCAATGCCGATGACGTGCTGTTCTCGTTTGCCCGCACCCAGGTGGACGGCTCAGACATGAAGAGCTACACCAACGACTTCAAGGAAGTGCGCAAGATCAATGACTACACCGTCGAGATCGAAACCAAGGCGCCCTTCCCGATCCTGCCCGATGTGATCTCGCTGGTCTACATCATGAGCAAGAAGTGGTCGGAAACCAACCAGGCGCAGCGCCCGGTGGACCGCCGCAAGGGTATCGAGAATGCGGCTTCATTCCGCGCAAACGGCACCGGTCCGTTCCGCCTGCGCGAGCGCCAGCCCAACGTGCGCACGACCTTCGTGCGCAACGGCTACTACTGGGGCAAGATCGAGGGCAACGTCAGTGAAGTGATCTTCACGCC
>CAZUJD010000132.1:0-8452 GCA_964620025.1 uncultured Ramlibacter sp.
CCGCAGTATGTGGACGTGGTCATTCCGCGTGGCGGCAAGGGCCTGATCGAGCGCATCAGCCGCGATGCCAGGGTGCCCGTGATCAAGCACCTGGACGGCAACTGCCATGTGTACGTGGACGACCCCTGCGACTTGGCCATGGCCGTCAAGGTGGCCGACAACGCCAAGACCCAGAAATACAGCCCCTGCAATGCCAGCGAAGGCCTGCTGGTGGCGCGTGGCGTGGCGGCGCAGTTCCTGCCTTTGATCGGCGCAGTCTATGCAGCCAAGGGCGTTGAGATGCGCTGCGACACCGAAGCTGCGGCCATCCTGGCCCAGGTGAGCGGTGCCAACCTCAAGCCCGCGACCGAGCAGGACTGGTCCGAGGAATACCTGGCGCCCATCATCAGCGTCAAGGTGGTGGCTGGCGTGGACGAGGCTATTGCCCACATCAACCAGTACGGCAGCCACCACACCGACACCATCCTCACGCGTGACCACATGCATGCCCAGCGATTCCTGCGCGAGGTCGATTCAGCCAGCGTTATGGTGAATGCGAGCACACGCTTCGCCGATGGTTTTGAGTATGGCCTGGGGGCTGAAATCGGCATCAGCACCGACAAATTCCACGCGCGTGGCCCGGTGGGCATCGAGGGACTGACCTCCTTGAAATACGTGGTTCTGGGCCAAGGTGAGGTGAGAAACTAAACAACAGCAACAGCCCAATTCCGGGATGCGTGGATCCGGCTCTGCCGGTTCGCTGCATCGCCCCCCAGTGGGGGGAGGCGGCCGCAAGCCGCATCGGGGGGCGTCCAATCAATCATGGTTCCCCACCTCATCACCGCCCTGACCGGGCCCATCAACGAGCTCGAGCAGCGCGTGCTCGACTCCATGCCCGCCATCGAGCGCTGGTTCCGCCTGGAATGGATGGAACACACACCGCCGTTCTACAGCTCGGTGGACATCCGCAATGCGGGTTTCAAGCTGGCCCCGGTGGACACCAACCTGTACCCCGGCGGCTGGAACAACCTCACGCCCGAGATGCTGCCGCTGGCGGTGCAGTCCGCCATGGCGGCGATCGAAAAGATCTGCCCTGAGGCCAAGAACCTGCTGGTCATCCCGGAAAACCACACGCGCAATACCTTCTACCTGAGCAATGTGGCGCAGCTCAAGCGCATCTTCCACATGGCGGGGCTGAATGTGCGCGTGGGCTCCATCAGTCCGGACATCAAGGTGCCGACGGTGATTGACCTGCCCACGGGCGAGCAGATCACGCTGGAGCCGGTGATCCGCAGCAAGCGCCGACTGGGGCTGAAGGACTTCGACCCCTGCACCATCCTGCTGAACAACGACCTGTCGGCCGGTGCACCCGGCATCCTTGAAGACCTGCACGAGCAGTACCTGTTGCCGCCGCTGCACGCCGGCTGGTCGGTCCGCCGCAAGAGCAACCATTTCAAGAGCTACGAAGAAGTCTCCAAGCGCTTTGGCAAGCTGCTGGGCATCGATCCCTGGCTGATCAACCCGATGTACAACATCTGCGGCGAGGTCAACTTCGCCGAAGGTACGGGCATGGAATGCCTCACGACCAATGTGGACGCATTGCTCACCCGCATCCGCAAGAAGTACAAGGAATACGGCATCAACGAAAAGCCGTTCGTGGTGGTCAAGGCCGACAACGGCACCTACGGCATGGGCATCATGACCGTGCGTGACGTGAAGGACCTGGACCAGCTCAACCGCAAGACGAAGAACAAGATGTCCGTCGTCAAGGACGGGCAGGCCGTCAGCCAGGTCATCATCCAGGAAGGCGTGCTGACCAACGAGCGAATGAACGACGCCGTGGCCGAACCCGTGGTCTACATGATGGATCGCTACGTGGTCGGCGGCTTCTACCGCATCCACGCCGAACGCGGCGTGGACGAAAACCTCAATGCACCCGGCGCCAGTTTTGTACCTCTGGCTTTTGCCGAGAGTACGCACTTACCTCAGCCCGGCATGAAGCCCGGCGCCAGTGCTCCCAACCGCTTCTACATGTATGGCGTGATCGCCCGGCTGGCCATGCTGGCTGCCAGCTACGAGATGGAAGCGACCGACCCCGATGCAGAGACATACGACTAGTTGTTGCGTTGCAACAATACGTGCGGCGCGGGGGTAGCAGGCGCACAATAGCGGTCCCAAAGCTATGGAACCCCGCCGGCGCCCCGGGCCGGCCACAAGGGGTGATTGTGTGTCTGCATCCAAATCGTCTCTCGCGGCGCTGACCCTCGGCGCCATCGGTGTTGTCTACGGCGACATCGGAACCAGCGTCCTGTATGCCGTCAAGGAAGTCTTCGGCTCGGGGCACGTGCCCTTCACCCATGCCAACGTTTACGGCGTCCTGTCGATCTTCTTCTGGACGCTGACGGTCATCGTCTCCATCAAGTACGTGGTGCTGGTGCTGCGCGCCGACAACCACGGCGAAGGTGGCCTGATCGCGATGCTGGCGCTGGCCTCGCAGGCCGTGAAGGACAGACCCGCGCTGCGCAAGTGGCTGCTGGGCATCGGCATCTTCGGCACATCGCTGTTCTATGGTGATGGCGTCATCACCCCGGCCATCTCGGTGCTTTCTGCGGTGGAGGGCCTGGAGGTTGTCTCGCCGGCATTCAATCAGTATGTGATACCCCTCACACTGCTGATCCTGTTTGGCCTGTTTGCCGTGCAAAAGCGCGGCACCGGTGGCATCGGCAAATTCTTCGGCCCGATCACGCTGGTGTGGTTCATGGTGCTGGCCGTGCTGGGCGTATCCCAGATCGTGCGCCATCCGGAAATCCTGGCGGCCATCAGCCCTCACCACGCGCTGGGGTTCATGCTCCAGAATCCCGGCATCACCTTCATCATCCTGGGTGCCGTGGTGCTGTGCGTCACAGGCGCCGAGGCGTTGTACGCGGATCTCGGCCATTTCGGCAAGCGGCCCATTCGCCTGGCCTGGTTCACGGTGGCCATGCCGGCGCTGACGCTCAATTACTTCGGGCAGGGCGCGTTGCTGCTGGACAATCCCGACGCCATCAAGAATCCGTTCTACCTGATGGCGCCCGACTGGGCGCTGCTGCCCCTGGTGCTGCTGGCCACCATGGCCACCGTCATTGCGTCACAGGCACTCATCACCGGCGCGTTCAGTGTGACCAAGCAGGTGATCCAGCTGGGCTACCTGCCACGCCTGAACATCGAGCACACCAGCGTGCGCGACACGGGCCAGATCTACATGCCGTTCGTCAATTGGGGCCTGTTTGTGGCCATCGTGCTGGCTGTGGTGATGTTCCGCTCGTCCAGCAACCTGGCGGCGGCCTATGGCATCGCAGTCACGCTGGACATGCTGATCACCACCACGCTCACGTTCTTTGTGATCCGCTATGGCTGGAAATACCCGCTGGCCCTGTGCGTTGGGGCGACCGGCATCTTCTTCGTGGTGGACCTGGCGTTCTTCAGCTCCAACCTGCTCAAGCTCTTCCAGGGTGGATGGTTCCCGCTGATGATCGGTGGCGCGATCTTCACGCTCATGATGACCTGGAAGCAGGGGCGCGAACTGCTCAACCAGACCTTGCGGGCCGACGCGATTGACCTCAAGAGCTTCCTGGAGGCCGTGTTCGTCAGTCCGCCCGCCCGCGTGGAGGGTTCGGCGGTGTTCCTCACGGCCGAGCCTGGCACCGTGCCCAATGCCCTGCTGCACAACCTCAAGCACAACAAGGTACTGCACGAGCACAACCTCTTTGTGACGGTTCGCAGCCATGAGGTGCCCTGGATTGGCCTGGACAAGCGCCTGGAGATCGAGTCACTGGGCCACAACTGCTGGCAGGTGGTGGTGCACTACGGCTTCAAGAACGACCCTGACCTGCCCCGCGCGCTGGAGCAGATCCGCGGCCGCGGCTGCGAGCTGGAGTCCATGAGCACCAGCTATTTCCTTTCGCGGGACGTGGTGGTGCCCACCATCGGCAGCGGCATGGCCGCCTGGCGCGAAAAGCTGTTTGCCCAGATGCACCACAACGCCAGTGGCGCGGCGGATTTCCTGAACCTGCCCAACAACTCGGTGGTCGAGCTGGGCAGCAAGATCGAGATCTAGGCGCGCGGCGCTCAGGCCACCGCCACGGCCATGTCCAGCTCCACCGCGGCGCCCTTGGGCAGCTGCGCCACACCCACCGACGTGCGGGTGTGGGTGCCTGCCGGGCCGAGCACGCGCACCAGCAGGTCGGAGGCCGCATTGGCCACTTCGCTTTGCTGGGTAAAGCCGGGTGCGCTGCGCGTGAAAACACGCACCGCCAGCACCTGCTGCACGGCGTCCAGCGAACCTTCGGCCTGCGCAATCAATACCAGGGCGCGCATGGCGCAGACCTGGGCGGCATGCTGCGCGCGCTCCAGCGTCACGTCGCTGCCGGCCTCGCCGACCACCACCACCTCACTGCCCACCCGCGGCACCTGGCCGCTGATGTACAGCACACCGCCGTGCTTGAGGGTCGAAACATAGTTGCCGCCGATCTGCAGCGGGCCGCTGAAGTCGTAGCCCAGCCGGGCTGCCTCGGCTGCGAACCGTTGTGCGCGCGTGTCGTTCATGCCATTGCCTTGTCTGCTGTTCACAAACCTCTACTGTGCAGCATTCCCGCGCGCCGGGCAGAATCGGCGCCATGCGTTTTCTCAAGGACTTGAGCCTGTCGGCCTTTACCGCCGGCTTCGTTGCCGTGCTGGTGGGCTTTACCAGCTCGGTGGCCATCGTGTTCCAGGCGGCGCAGGCATTCAATGCCACGCCGGAACTCATCAGCTCATGGATGTGGGCGCTGGGGCTCGGCATGGGACTGTGCACGGCCATTCCCTCGCTGGTGCTGCGCCAGCCTGTCATGGTGGCCTGGTCCACTCCGGGCGCGGCGGTACTGGCCACGGCCGGGCTGGCGGGGGGCTTTTCCATGGCTGAGGCCGTCGGCGCCTTCCTGGTGTGTGGCGCGCTCATCACGCTGGCCGGCATCACGGGCTGGTTCGAGCGGGTGATGAACCGCATCCCCATGGCCATTGCCTCCGCGCTGCTGGCCGGTGTGCTGGCGCGCTTTGGCCTGCAGGCGTTTGCTGCTGCACAGACGGCGCTGTCCCTGGTATTGCTGATGCTGGCCACTTACCTGGTGGGCAAGCGGCTGGCACCCCGCTATGCCGTGGTGGTGACACTGGCGGCGGCCATCGTCCATGCTGCGGCCAGCGGTGGCATGACCTGGTCGCGCGTGACGCTGGACTTCGCCGTTCCCGTGTTCACCGCGCCGGCGTTCAGCCTGGGCGCCATCACCAGTCTGGCGCTGCCGCTGTTTGTGGTGACCATGGCATCGCAGAACCTGCCGGGCGTGGCGGCCATCCGCGCCGCCGGCTACGACATGCCAATCTCGAGGCTTGTCACCGTGACTGGCATCGCCATGCTGATGCTGGCGCCGTTTGGCGCGTTTGCCCTGTGCCTGTCGGCCATCACGGCGGCCATCTGCATGGGCCGCGAAGCGCATGAAGACCCCGCCAGGCGCTATACGGCCGCTGTGTCCTGCGGGGCCTTGTACGTGCTGATCGGCATCTTTGGCGCAGCGGTCACGGGGTTGCTGACGGCTTTCCCCAGGGAGCTGGTGGTGGCCATCGCCGGGCTGGCTCTGCTGGGCACCATCGGCAGCGGTCTGGCGGTCGCGCTCAACGAAGAAAGCCATCGCGAAGCGGCGCTGGTCACCTTCCTGGTGACACTCAGCGGCGTGACAATAGCCGGGATCGGATCGGCGTTTTGGGGGGTGGTGGCGGGCGCGACAGCGCTGTTTGTGCAACAGTATGCCCACCCCCGAAGCGGCTGACGCCGCTACCCCCTCAAGGGGGCACCACCAGCGGCCCGGCAAAGCCGGTTCCGCGGTGGTCCCCTGAAAGACCCATCAACGACTGCCATGAATATCCTCTTTGTCGCCGACCCGCTCGAGTCCTTCAAGACCTACAAGGACACCACTTTTTCCATGATGCGCGAGGCGCAGCGCCGCGGCCACCGCATTGCCGCCTGCGAGCCGCGTCACCTGGTCTGGCGGTCAGGTGATGTGGTTCGCGCGGTCGTGCGCAACATCACGCTGACCGGTGCCGATGACGAATGGTTCAACGAAACCAGCTCACCCGTTGTGCCGCTGGCGGACTTTGAAGCGGTCATCATGCGCAAGGACCCGCCGTTTGACAGCGAGTACTTCTACGCCACGCATTTGCTGGAGCAGGCCGAGCGCGAAGGCGCCCGGGTCTTCAACAAGCCCCGCACGCTGCGTGACCACCCCGAGAAGCTGGCCATCATGGAGTTTCCGCAGCACGTGAGCCCCACGCTGGTCACACGCAGTGCCGACGAGGTGCGGGCCTTCCACGCCGAGCACAAGGACATCATCCTCAAGCCGCTGGACGGCATGGGGGGCATGGGCATCTTCCGGGTGAAGGCCGACGCGCTGAACCTGGGCTCCATCATCGAGACGCTGAACAAGGACGGCGCGCAGACCATCATGGTCCAGCGTTTTGTGCCCGAGATCGCCCAGGGTGACAAGCGCATCCTGATCATCGGCGGGGAGCCGGTGCCTTTCAGCCTGGCCCGCATTCCGCAGGGTACCGAAGTACGCGGCAACCTGGCCGCCGGCGGCCTGGGCGTGGCGCAGCCGCTGTCGGACACCGACTGGGCGATTGCCCGGTCACTGGGCCCTGTGCTGGCCGCGCGCGGCCTGCTGCTGGTGGGCATTGACGTGATCGGCGACCGCCTGACCGAGATCAACGTGACCAGCCCCACCTGCTTCCAGGAGATCACGCAACAGGCCGGCTTTGACGTGCCGGCCATGTTCATCACGGCACTGGAGGCCGCACTGGCCGTTTAAGTCGCGGCTTATGCGGCAGGTTGGGCCTGCCCATTGACGAACACGCGCAGTTCGCCGGGCGCAAACGCCGTCCAGTTCTCGTTGGTGGTCAGCGGTGTGGTCACCACCACGGCCACGCGATCGTTGGGCGTAGTGGCCTGCGCAAAGTCAACGCTCAGGTCCTCGTCGGCCAGCTGGGCATGGGCAAACGGGTGGCGCCGCTCCACCCAGCACAGGTTTGTGGATGCATGGGCCCACAGCGCCTGGCCGTTGGACAGCAGGAAATTGAACGTGCCGTGTGCTGCAATGCGTGGCACCAGCTCGCGCAGCGTGAGGGTCAGCTCGTCCACACTGGGCACTGCGGCGTGTGACTTGGCCAGCTCCTGCATGATCCAGCAGAAAGCACGCTCGCTGTCGGTGTTGCCCACGGGGCGGAATGCCGCATGCAGCCGGGGGTGAAAGTCCTTGAGGTCGCCGTTGTGGGCAAACACCCAGTAGCGGCCCCACAGTTCGCGCATGAACGGGTGGCAGTTCTGCAGGTTCACCGCGCCCTGCGTCGCCTTGCGGATGTGGGCAATGACGTTTTCGCTCTTGATCGGGTAGTGACGGATCAGCTCGGCGACCGGTGAGCTGCAGGCGGGCAGATGGTCCACGAAATGGCGCACACCCCTGTCTTCGAAAAAGGCAATGCCCCAGCCATCGGTGTGATGGTCGGTGCGCCCGCCCCGCTCGGCAAAGCCGGTGAAGCTGAACATCACGTCAGTGGGGGTGTTGCAGTTCATGCCCAGGAGCTGGCACATGGCGTCAGTCTTTCGCAGGTGGGGCGGCTCGCAGCTGCCAGGCGGCCACCAGCGCCAGCGCGCACAGCGCGGCCAGCATCAGGAAGGATTCATTGAAGGCGGCCAGCCGCGCCGGGCTGGTGGCAGGATTGGCGAGCGAATCACCATGAGCGGCCAGGCGCCATTCCAGCACGATGCCGCACAGGCTCACACCCGCCGCCCCGCCCAGCATGCGCACGAAGTTGATGGTGCTGGCGCCCTGCGGTATCAGCGCCGGTGCCAGCCCGCGCATGGAGCCCAGGTTCAGCGACGGCAGGATGAAGCCCAGGCCCACGCGCCCCAGGATGGCAAACGCCACGAGCACCCACAGTGCCGTGGCGGTATCGACCAGGACCATTACGGCAAATGACAGCGACAGCAATGACAGGCCGATGCTCACCAGCAGCCAGGTCGGTTGCCGGTCGGCCAGCCGGCCCACCCCGGCGATGGTGAGGGCCAGGACCAGACCCGCAGGCAGCAACAGCGTGCCCACGTGGGAGGCGGACAACTGCAAGCCCAGCTGCATGTACACCGGCAGCAGGTAGGTCGAACCGAACAGCGCGGTGCCGTAGATGAAGGCCACGATGCTGCCCATGGCGAATTGCCGGTGGCTGAACACCTGCAGGTTCATCAGCGCCTCGCGCCCCGAGCCCATCAGCCGCCGCTGCCACCAGATGAAAGTCACCAGCGCGGCGGCCGCGCCCCCCAGCAGGGTGGCAGCGCGCAGGGTATTGGCGCCGTGCAGTTCCACCAGGCCGTTGAGCAGGCACAGGGTACCGGCGCTGCCCAGCAGCAGGCCGCGCC
>CAZUJD010000133.1:0-8427 GCA_964620025.1 uncultured Ramlibacter sp.
CCGCCGCTGGTGCGTGAGGACGACCAGTTCCGCGCGCAGCTCACACTGCGCAACACCACGCCGCGCGCGATGAAGGTGGAGGTGAAGCCACGCGCCACCTTGCTCGATCTGCCGGTACAGACCGTGGACATTCCCGCCGGTGAAGCGCGCGAGGTCGCGTGGAACGTGACAGCACCGTCGCAGCTGGCCTTCACCCGCGCCGAGGCCCTGCTGTGGGAGATCGAAGCACGCGACGCCGTGAGTGGCGCGCGTGACGCGCTCAAGGTGCGCCAGCGCATCATTCCTGCTGTGCCATTGACGGTGCAGCAGGCCACGCTGGTGCAGCTGGACGGCCCGCTGACGCTGGACGCCGCGCCCCCCGCAGATGCATTGAAGGTGGGCAGCACACCGCGCGGCGGGCTCAAGCTGGCGCTGCAACCGCGCCTGGCCGAGGGCATGCCCGGCGTGCGCGACTGGTTCATCAACTATCCCTTTGCCTGCCTGGAGCAAAAGACCAGCAAGGCCGTGGGCCTGCGTGACGCCAGGATGTGGCAAACCGTGGTGTCGCAGCTGCCCGGCTACCTGGACAGCGACGGCCTGGCGCATTATTTCCCCCCGCGCGAGGGTGACGCCAACCGCGGCAGCGACGTGCTCACCGCCTACCTGCTGGCGGCCAGCCACGAGGCGGCCACCATCAACCCCGCATTCGCCCTGCCCGACGACGCCCGCGCGCCGCTGGAGCGCGGGCTGATCGCGTTTGTGGAAGGCCGTATCCAGCGCGACTTCTGGTCGCCGCGCAAGGACCTGGACGTGCGCAAGCTCGCCGCGCTGGAGGCGCTGTCGCGCTATGGCAAGGCGCAGGGCCGCATGCTGGGCAGCATCACCCTCGCGCCCAACCAGTGGCCCACGCATGCGGTGATTGACTGGCTGAACATCCTGAAGCGCGTGGCAGATGTGCCGCAGCGCGAGCAGCGCATGGCCGAGGCACAGCAGGTGCTGAAAAGCCGGCTGAGCTACCAGGGCACCAGGCTCGTCTTCAGCACCGAGCGCGATGACTACTGGTGGTGGCTCATGCAAAACGGGGACGTGAACACCGCGCGGCTGCTGCTGGCGGTGATGGACGACCCGGCGTGGAAAGATGACATGGGGCGGCTGGCCAGCGGCTTCATTGGCCGCCAGCAGCGCGGCGCCTGGCTGACCACCACGGCCAACCTGTGGGGCGGGCTGGCGCTGGAAAAGTTCTCGGCCAAATTCGAGTCCACGCCCGTGACCGGCAGCACCCGCGCGACGCTGGGTACAGCCACGGCCACGGTGGACTGGCGCCAGCCGCGCAACGCCAGCATGACGCTGCCGTGGGGCGGCGCCGGCAAAGAAGCACTGAACGCCACCCACCATGGCACGGGCAAGCCCTGGCTCACGCTGCAATCCCTGGCTGCGGTGGATTTGAAGGCGCCTTTCAGCGCGGGCTACCAGATCAGGAAGACCATCACGCCGGTGGAGCAAGCCATAGCGGGCAGGTACAGCCGGGGTGACGTGCTGCGCGTGACCATGGAAGTGAACGCCAGCGCCGACATGACCTGGGTGGTCATCAGCGACCCGGTGCCCGGCGGCGCGACCATCCTGGGCAGTGGCCTCGGCCGTGATTCACAGATCGCCACGCAGGGCGAAAAGCGCTCCGGCCCCGGCTGGCCGGCGTTTGAGGAGCGCAGCTTTGAGGCCTTTCGCAGCTACTACGAATACCTGCCCAAGGGCACGGTCAAGATGGAATACACACTGCGCCTGAACAATGTGGGCGACTTTGCCCTGCCCCCCAGCCGGGTAGAAGCCATGTATGTACCCGAGATGTTTGGCGAGGTACCCAATGCGCGTGTCAAGGTGGAGGCAGGACGATGAAACGAAGGTCATTTCTGGGTGCGGGAGCGTTGCTGGCCGGACCGGCGGCCTCCTGGGCCGCGGCGTCCGACTGGGAGCAGCGTCTGGGCTATCCGTCGGGCTGGGGGCCGTCTCGCAGCTGGACCGACAAGGCTTACCGCATAGGCAACTACTCGGGCGGGTACGAGGCCATGTTCCGCGCCCGCCCGATCGCGGCGGCACCTTCGCCGGTGCCGCTGGGCGTGCTGTCGGCCGAAGGTGTCCGTGCGTTCGAACCGGTTGCCAACCGCGCACAGACCTACATGCGGGCCTGGCCCGTCAGCGGCCTGCTGATCGCGCGCAAGGGCACGGTGCTGTTCGAGGCCTACCAGTTCGACCGCAAGCCCGACATGCGCATGACCAGCTGGTCCATGGCCAAAAGCGTCACATCGCTGCTGTTGGGCATCTGCATGGATCGGGGGCTGGTGCGCTCCATGGACGACAAGGCGCAGGACTATGTGCCCGCATTGCAGGGCACGCTGCACGGCGGAGTGTCGCTGCGCAACCTGGCCAACATGTCCAGCGGCGCGCAGATCCTGCACGACCGGGACAATCCCTCGCTGTACCCGCGCGCTTTCCTCAACAGCACCTCGGACCTGGAGGCTGCGGTGCGCGGCTGGAACCAGCCGCAGGAGCCGCAGGGCGCGCGCTACAACTACAACGAGCTGTGCCCGCTGACCGTCGGCATGGTGATCCGCCAGGTGACCGGCCAACCCCTGGCCGCATTCTGTGAAGAGGCCCTGTGGCAGCCGCTGGGCGCCGAAGGCCCCGCCAGCTGGCTGTGCGACGGCCAGGGCAAGGAATTCAACTGCATCGGCTTTGGCGCCCGCCTGCGCGACTGGGCACGGCTGGCCCAGATGGTGGCGCAGCGCGGCAACATCGGCGGCCGCCAGGTGGTCAGCACCCAGTGGATCGATGAATGCGCGTCGTGGACTGCGGCCGACGCCCAGGCGCGCTTCGGTTCAGCGGGGCCGCGCTTTGGCTACAAGTATTTCTTCTGGCACGGCCAGGCTGACGGCAACTGGATGATGATGGTCGGTCACGACGGCCAGCGCATCATCATCGAGCGCACCACGCAGACCGTGCTGGTGCAAACCGGGGTGGACGCATCGGCGCTGTGGGTGCCCGCGCTGAGCGACATCATGGCGGCGGCCATGCGCGCGCCCGTGGGGTTGTGACGCCCATGAACCGCGCCGCGCCCGTCCTGCTGCTGGCTCTGGCCGCTTCTGCCATGCCCGCCACGGCCCTGCCCGCCTTTGACGAAGTACGCCGCGGACACCGCCCGTCCGACAGCCTGCTGCTGGACCGTGACGGCGTGGTCATCCACCGCCTGCGCACCGACGCCTCGGTACGCCGTGGCGAATGGGTGGCGCTGGCCGACATGTCGCCCGCGCTGCGCACGGCCATTGTGCTGAGCGAGGACAAGCGTTTTTACGAACACGGCGGCGTGGACTGGCAGGCCGTGTCGGCCGCCGCCTGGGCCAACCTGTGGAACACGCGCACACGCGGCGCGTCCACCCTGAGCATGCAGCTGGCCGGGTTGCTGGATGACGACTGGGCCCAGGGCCCGGGCGGGCGCAGCGTCGCGCAAAAGCTGGGGCAAACCGTGGCTGCCCAGGTGCTGGACCGCCGCTGGCGCAAGGACCAGATCCTGGAGGCCTACCTGAACCTCGTGCCGTTTCGCGGAGAGCTGGTGGGCATTGATGCGTTGAGCCGCACGCTGTTCGGCAAGGCCGCGCACGGCCTGGACGAGCGCGAGGCTGCCATTGCCGCTGCACTGGTGCGCGCACCCAATGCCGGTGTGCGTGGGGTGACGCTGCGCGCCTGCGGCGTGCTCAAGGCCATGCAGGCCGCCTCAACACCCGTGGACTGCGACGGGCTGGACCTGTTTGCCACGGGCGCGCTGCAGCGACGTGCGTTCGACGCCAGCGAAGGCATTGCCCCCCATGTGGCGCGCAGGTTGCTGACCGGGCACGCCGCACTGGTTCGCTCGACCCTGAGCGCCCCCGTACAGCGCATGGCCCTGCAGACCCTGCAGCAGCACCTGCGCGAACTGCGGGGCCGCCAGGTGGAAGACGGGGCCGTGGTGGTGCTGGACAACGCCAGCGGCCAGGTGCTGGCCTGGGTGGGCTCGTCGGGCACGCTCAGCCGCGCGGCCGAAGTGGACGGCGTGACCGCACTGCGCCAGGCCGGCTCCACGCTCAAGCCCTTTCTCTATGCCCAGGCCATCGCAGAGCAACGGCTGACCGCCGCCTCGCTGCTGGAGGATGCCGCCACCCACATACCCACCGCGGGCGGCCTGTACATCCCCCAGAACTACGACCGGCAGTTCAAGGGCTGGGTGTCAGCCCGCACGGCTTTGGGCGGGTCGCTGAACGTGCCGGCCGTACGCACCCTGGTCATGGTGTCGCCCGACGCGTTTGCACGCCAGCTGCGCGCGGTGGGCCTGCCGCTGCAACAGTCTGGCGACCACTATGGCTACAGCCTGGCGCTGGGCAGCGCCGAAGTACCGCTGCTGGGCCTGGCCAATGCCTACCGCACACTGGCCAATGGCGGGCGGGCAGGCACCACCACGCTCGCAGGCCGCGGCCCTGCTGCCTTCACACAGGCGATCGACCCGCGCGCTGCATTCATCGTGGCCGACATGCTCAGCGACGCCAATGCCCGGTCCCGCACCTTTGGCACCGACAGCCTGCTGGCCACGCGGTTCTGGACTGCCGTGAAAACAGGCACCAGCAAGGACATGCGAGACAACTGGGCCCTGGGCTTCAGCCGGCGTTACACCGTGGGCGTGTGGGTGGGCAACGCCAGCGGCGCGGCCATGCATGACGTGAGCGGCACCAGCGGCGCCGCCCCCGTGTGGGCCGCCGTGATGCGCCATCTGCATGCGAATGAGCCCAGCCGGGCGCCTCCTGCCCCGCCCGGCCTGGTGGCACAGCGTGTGGACTTCGGTGCGCTGGAAGCGGCTCGCAGCGAATGGTTCATCACCGGCACCCAGCAGGCCCGAATGACGCTGGACGAAGCACCGCGCGCAGCACAGGCGGCCCGCATTACCGCGCCCGCACACGGGACCATCGTGGCGCTGGACCCGGACATACCGCCGCAAAACCAGCGCCTGACCTTCACCGCGCAGGGCAGCGATGTGCGCTGGCTGATCGATGGCCGCGAAATGGCCCGTGGCCCCCAGGCCCAGTGGCTGCCCTGGCCCGGGCGCCACCGGGTGCAGCTGGCCGGTGCGCAGGGCCAGGTGCTGGACGAGGTGCGCATCGAGGTGCGCGGCGCGGGCGTCAAACCGGCCCGCTGAGCACCACAATCACACCATGAACGAATCGATTGACCTGGCCACCCTGCGCGTGGTGGTGGCCGCAGCAGACCTGGGCTCCATCAGCGCTGCCAGCGACCACCTCCAGCTGGCCGTGGCGGCCGCCAGCACGCGCATCACGGCGCTGGAAGCGTCGCTGGGCTTCCGGATATTCGAGCGCTCGCCGCGCGGCGTGCAGCTGACGCCGGCCGGCCAGATGCTGGTGCAGCGCAGCCGCACGCTGCTGATTGACGCAGACCGCTTTGCGTCGGACCTGCAGGGCTACGGCGACGGCTTGCAGGGCCATGTGCGGGTGCTGGCCAACACCTCGGCGTTGCTCGAGGCGCTGCCCCAGCGGCTGGAGTCCTTCCTGCGTACCCACCCTCAGATCCAGGTGGACATCGAGGAGCGCGCCAGCCCCGAGATTCCGATCCCGCTGCTGGAAGGCCGCGCGGATTTCGGCGTGGTGGACCTGCCCGTTGCGCCCGCCGGCCTGGCATTCACGCCCTTCTTTACCGACACACTGGTGCTGCTGACGCCGGCCCGTCACCGGCTGGCCGCGCGCCGCCGGCTGGCGCTGGCTGACGCGCTGGACGAACCCTTCATCACGTTGACCGACGGCACGGCCCTGTCCAACCGCCTGATGGCCTGCGCGGCACAGGCCGGCCGCGCGCTGCATGTGCGTTTGACGCCGTCAGCCGCATGGTGGCGGCCGGCCTGGGTGTGGGCGTACTGCCGCTGGAGGCCATTGCGCCGCAGCTGGCTCACCTGGACGTCAGGGCCGTGCCGCTGACCGACCCGTGGGCACGGCGGACCCACAGCATCGCCACGCGCACCGGCGTGCCGCTGGCGCCGGCCGCACGCACGCTGGTGCGGGCGCTGACGCACTGAAACTGCCTGGCCTGGGCTTTCGCCATCCGCGAAAGCTGCGTTTGGCGAAGGCCCTTGCCCCCTGCGGCCGGCCGTTTCTACACTGGCGCCACAACAAGTGCCGGCCGCAGGGGCTGCGCCATGGAGACAACATGAAGATCACCCGCGTCAGCGCCACCCCGCTGAACCTGCCCGTGTCTGTGCCGGTAGCCGGCGGCACGCGGTCCACCAGCCTGTCGGTATGCCTGGTCAGCATCGAGACCGACACCGGCCTGACCGGCACCGGCATGACCGCCATCACCGAAGAGGAAGTGATTGCCAGCATCGTCAACGATGTGGCGGCGCACCACCTGACGGGGCTGGATCCGATGCGCCACGAGCAGATCTGGGAACGCCTGTACTGGCTGCTGACACCACGCGGCCAGTCGGGCTATGCATGCCACGCCATCGCAGCGCTCGATCTGGCGCTGTGGGACATCAAGGGCCAGGCGCTGGGCCAGCCCTGCTGGCGGCTGCTGGGCGGCGCGCGCTCCGAGGTGCCGGTGTATGCCACTTTCGGTTTTGCCTTCTTTGACCGCGACGAGCTGGCCCAGGCCGCGCGTGACTGGGTCGGGCGAGGTTTCACACGGCTGAAAATGACGGTGGGACACCATGGCCTGCAGCGCCGTGATGAACCCCGTCCGCTGGACGCCGTGATCGCCGAGGACGTGCAGCGCATCCGCGCCGTGCGCGAGGCCGTGGGCCCGGATGTGCAGATCTACATTGACGCCAACTGCAGCCTGGATTACTTCCATGCGCTGTCGCTGGCCCAGCGCATCGAGCCCTACGGCATCAGCTTCTTTGAGGAGCCGGTGTCGCACAACGACATTCCCAACCTGGCCAGACTTCGCGCCAAGACCTCCATCCCGCTCGCAGCGGGCCAGAATGAAGGCCTGGCTTCGCGCTTTCGCGACATGCTGGTGGCGCAGGCCGTGGACGTGGTGCAACCCAATGCCTGCATCAGCGGCGGCTTCACCCAGTGCGGCCGGATCGCCGGCATGGCGGCGGCGTTCAACACGCGTTTTGCCAACGGGGGCGCCTGGCCGCACCACAACATGCACCTGCACGCGGGCCTGGCCAACGGCTCGCTGGTGGAATACCACTCGGTTGCGGTCCAGTGCTGCGAACTGGTTTTTGACAACCTGCCCAAGCCCGCCAATGGCGTGCTGACGCTGCCCGAAACACCCGGCCTGGGCTTTGCACCCAACCCGCAGCGGCTGGCCGAGCTGGCCCGCCGCCCCCTGTCACGCGGCGCCGGCAAGGCCTGAGCCCCATCACCACAACGCAGGAGACACGACATGCAAGACACAAGCTCCCCTTTGCTGCAACGGCGCACGCTGCTGGCCGCCGGCCTTGGTGCCATGGCCGGTGCCCGCGCCCAGGCCCAGGCCCAGGTCTGGCCCGGCCGCCCGATCCGGCTGCTCGTGGGCTATTCCGCCGGTGGCGGGGTGGATGCCATGGCACGCCTGCTGGCACCGCGCCTGTCAGCGCTGCTGGGACAGCAGGTGGTGGTGGACAACCGCACCGGCGCGGCCGGGCTGATTGCGGGCGACGCAGCAGCCAAGGCTGCGCCCGACGGCTACACGCTGATGCTGGGAGACAGCTCACTGCTGATCGCCCAGCACCTGCAGCCACGCATGAGCTTCGACCCGGTGAAGGGCTTTGCGCCTGTGGCGGGCGTGTTCACGCTGCCGCTGGTGATCGTGACCGGCAATGATTTCCCCGCGCGTACGCCGCGCGAGTTCATCGCCCAGATCAAGGCCAACCCGGCGAAGTACTCATATGCCACCTCGGGGGTGGGAACGGTGCATCACCTGGGTTTTGAAATGCTCAAGGCACGTACCCAGTCGTTCGTGGTGCACATTCCCTACCGGGGCGCGGCGCAGATCGTGCCTGACGTCATCAGCGGCCAGGTGCCCATCGGTGTGGTCAGCGCCACGGCCGCCATTGCCCAGGCCAAGGCGGGCAAGCTGCGTGCACAGGCGGTGATGAACCCCGTCAAGCTGGCGGGCGCCGAAGACATTGCGCCGCTGGCCGACGCCCTGAGCGGCTTTGACGCCGTACCGCGCCTGTACCTGCTGGCGCCCGCGGGCACACCCGCCGCCATCGTGGAGCGGCTCAGCGAGGCCACGCGCACGGTCATGGCCGCGCCTGACATCTCGCAGGCGGCCGCTGCCCAGGGTGCTGTGCCCGCCTATGTACCGGCCGGCACGCTGGCCGGCGACATCGTGGCCGAATCGGCCAACTGGGGCAAGGTGATCCGCGACCAGAAGATCACCGCCCAATGAGCAAATTTTGGCCGGGCGGCGCCGGCATCAAAATTTCTT
>CAZUJD010000134.1:0-8416 GCA_964620025.1 uncultured Ramlibacter sp.
CCGAATTCAAGGCCCATGGCGGGCGCGGCGTGGAGGTGGTGACCGGCAGCCACACCGCAGCCGAAGCCGTGAAGTATGCGGAAACCGCGCGTGAATTCGGCCTGGCCGCATCGCGCGGCAGCGACTTCCACAGCCCCGACGAAAGCCACACTGACCTGGGCCTGCTGCCTTACCTGCCGGGCGAACTGACACCGGTATGGGAGCTGCTGGCGGATCGCGTCCAGTGAGCGCGCCACGCGGCCACGGGGCGCTTGCCGGCATTGCACTGGTCATCGCCGCCGTGGCGTGCTTTGCCACCCTGGACACCACCACCAAATACATCAGCGTCGGCGTGCCGGTGCTCATGGCGCTGTGGTTCCGTTATCTGTTCCAGGCGGTGGCCACCGCGGTGGCCGTGTTGCCCGCGCGCGGCCTGTCGGTGTTGCGCACCCGCCACCCCAGGTTCCAGTGCCTGCGCGGCCTGCTGCTGTTGCTGACCAGCCTGTTTGCGTTCTTCAGCCTCAAGTACATGCCCGTGGGCGAGTTCACCGCCATCGTGATGATCACACCCCTGGTCATCACGCTGCTGGCGGCCACCCAGCTCAAGGAGCGCGTGTCGCCACTGCGCTGGGCACTGGTGGTGGGCGGCTTCACCGGGACCATGATCATCATCCGGCCCGGCAGCGACGATTTCAACTGGACGCTGCTGCTGCCGCTGGGCCTGGTGGCCACCAACGCCTGGTTCCAGGTCCTGACCAGCAAGCTGGCCAAAACCGAAGACCCGATCACCATGCACCTGTACACCGGGTGGGTAGGAGCCCTGCTGGCTTCGCTGGCGCTGCCCTTTGTCTGGACGTCGCTGGACAGCTGGATGCTGTGGGCCGGCATGTGCCTCATGGGCCTGATGGGCACTGTGGGCCACTTCCTGCTGATCCTGGCCTACAAGCGTGCGCCGGCGGCCACGCTCACGCCGTACCTGTATGCCCAGATCGGTTTTGCGATGCTGGGCGGCTGGCTGGTGTTTGCCCATGTGCCCGACCGCTGGTCACTTGCCGGCATCACGCTGGTGGCCATCTGCGGCGCGGTCGGCGCCTGGCTTACCGTGAGTGAAGGCCGCGCCGGCGCTGAACCGGCGAAATCCTGAGCGATCATCGGCCATGGCCCAGTACTTCGAAGTCCACCCTGACAACCCGCAACCGCGCCTGCTCAAGCAGGCGGTCGCGCTGCTGGAGCGCGGCGGCATCGTGGCCGTGCCCACCGATTCCAGCTATGCGCTGGCCTGCCACCTGGACGACAAGGCCGCCGCCGACCGGCTGCGCCAGATCCGCGGCGTGGACGAGCGCCACCACCTCACGCTGCTGTGCCGCGACCTGAGCGAGCTGGCCAACTATGCCCGGGTGGACAACAAGCAGTACCGGATGCTCAAGTCCGGCACGCCGGGCGCCTACACCTTCATCCTGGAGGCCACCCGCGAAGTGCCGCGGCGGGTGAGCCACCCCCAGCGCAAGACCATCGGTCTGCGCGTGCCGGACCACCGCGCGCTGCAGGAACTGCTGGCGCTGCATGGCGCACCCCTGCTGGCCACCACGCTGATCCCCCCCGGCGAGAGCGAGCCGCTGAACGACGCGCACGACATCCGCGACCGCTTCGAGCACCAGATCGCCGCCGTGCTCGACGCCGGCGCCTGTCCGTCCGAGCCCACCACGGTGATCGACATGCACGAGGGTGAGCCTGTGGTGGTACGCCAGGGTCGCGGCGAACTGGCCCGCCTGGGCCTTTGAGCCCCCCTGTCTGAGAGAATTCCTCCTGTGGACATTGCCAACCTGATTCAAACTGTCGCGATCTACGCCCTGCCCGTGCTGTTCGCCATCACGGTGCACGAAGCCGCGCACGGCTACGCTGCGCGCTATTTCGGTGACAACACCGCCTACATGATGGGGCGCATCACGCTCAACCCCATGAAGCACATCGACCCGCTGGGCACGATTGCCATGCCGCTGCTGCTGTACTTCGCCACGTCGGGCGCCTTCCTGTTCGGCTACGCCAAACCGGTGCCGGTCAATTTTGGCCAGCTGCGCAACCCCAAGCGCGACATGATCTGGGTGGCGCTGGCGGGCCCGGCGTCCAACTTCTTCCAGGCCGTGGGCTGGGCCATCCTGTTCACGGTCCTTGTGGGCACCGGTGTGCAGGAACGCTTCTTCCTGGACATGGCCAAGGCCGGTGTGCTGGTCAACCTCGTGATGTGGGCCTTCAACCTGTTTCCATTGCCACCGCTGGATGGCGGGCGCATCCTGGTGGGCCTGTTGCCCTGGAAGCAGGCCCAGGCCGTGTCACGCATCGAGCCCTGGGGTTTCTTCATCGTGATGGGCCTGGTGATTGCCGGCATCGTCGGAACTTACTGGCTGCGACCACTGATGAGCCTGGGTTACAGCGCCCTGGGCCTGCTGCTCACCCCCCTGAATGCCCTGCTGAACTGACATGAGCCCCTCTGCCACCACCCGCTTCCTCACCGGCATCACCACCACCGGCACACCCCACCTGGGCAACTATGTCGGCGCCATCCGCCCGGCCGTGGCTGCCAGCCGGCAGGCCGGCATCGAGAGCTTTTATTTCCTGGCCGACTACCACGCGCTCATCAAGTGCGACGAGCCCGCGCGCATCCAGCGCTCCACGCTGGAGATCGCCGCCACCTGGCTGGCCGCCGGCCTGGACGCCGACCGCGTGTTCTTCTACCGGCAGTCCGACATCCCGGAAATCCCCGAACTCACCTGGCTTCTGACCTGCGTCACGGGCAAGGGTGTGCTCAACCGCGCCCACGCCTACAAGGCGTCGGTGGACAAGAACAGCGCCGCGGGCAACGACCCCGATGCCGACGTGACCGCCGGACTGTTCATGTACCCGGTGCTGATGGCTGCGGACATCCTGATGTTCAAGTCGCACAAGATCCCCGTGGGGCGCGACCAGATCCAGCACATCGAGATGGCGCGCGACATGGCGTCCAGTTTCAACCATCTGTACGGCGAGCATTTCGTGCTGCCCGAAGCCGCCATCGAAGAGTCCGTGGCCACCCTGCCCGGGCTGGACGGCCGCAAGATGAGCAAGAGCTACGACAATACGATCCCGCTGTTCGCCCCGCGCGAGCAGATGCGCAAGCTCATCATGGGCATCCTGACCGACTCGCGCGCGCCAGGCGAGCCCAAGGACACCGAGGGCTCGGCCCTGTTCCAGCTGTACCAGGCCTTTGCCTCGGCAGACGAAACCGCGGCGTTGCGCCGGGCCTATGCCGACGGCATCGCCTGGGGCGACGCCAAGCAGATGCTGTTCGAGCGCATCGACCGCGAGGTCGCCCCCATGCGCGAGCAGTACGAGGCCATGGTGGGCAATCCGGCCCGGGTCGAATCCATCCTGCTGGCCGGCGCCGAGAAAGCGCGAGCCTTGTCGCGCCCCTTCATGGCCGATTTGCGCCATGCCGTGGGCTTGCGCAACCTGGGCGCCCAGGCCGTCACAGCCGCAGCCAAGGCCGTCAAGACCGCCATGCCTGCCTTCAAGCAATACCGCGAAAGCGACGGCCGCTTCTATTTCAAGCTGGTGGCACCCGGCGGGGTCGTGCTGCTGCAAAGCCCGGGCTTTGACTCCCCGCGCGAACCGGGCCAGCTGATTGCCCGGCTGAAGCGCCAGGACGCCGCCGCGATCGCCGAAGTGACGCCCTGGTGGCAGGCTGCCGAAGCCCCGGCAGCGGTCATCGGCCTGCTGGCCGATGCGGAATAACCTTCCCATCGGGCGGCAACAGATGTCATTTCATATGCAGAAAACTGCATTCGGCGGTATCCTCCACGCTTAACCCCTTCTGGACGAAAGAACTTTTCCCTTATGAGCCTCTATGTCATCGACGACCACCCCCTGATCCGTGAAGCCGTGGTGATGATGTTGCGCAGGCTGCGTGGCGGCGCCAACGTGGTCGAACTGGACCGCCTGGGCGGCGTGGAATCGGCAGTCAAGGCCAATGGCGCGCCCGAACTGTTCTGCCTGGACCTGAAGCTGCCCGATACCACCGGCACGTCGGGCATCCATGAGCTCAAGCGGCTGTTCCCGGACACGCCCCTGGCCGTGCTGTCGGCTTCGCCCGCAGCCGACGCCGAAGAGCAATGCATCGAGGCCGGTGCCGACATCTACATCGAGAAGTCCTCAGGCGCCAGTGAAATCGGTGCTGCACTGCGTGCGCTGATGACCGCGGACGGCGGCTTTGAAGAACTGACCCCGGCAGACAACAAGCTGTCCAAGCGCCAGAAGCAGCTGATCGTCATGCTGGACCGCGGCCTGTCCAACCGGGAAATCGCCGACGAACTGGGCATCAGCGAGCACACGGTCAAGGTCCACCTGTGGCGCCTGTTCCGCCGCCTGGGCGTGAAAAGCCGCACCCAGACCATCCACTACGCCCGCACTCACGGGCTGTTGCCGATCTGAGCGGCGGCGGCCCGCTCGGCCGCCTGCTGTGGATCCGTGGGCTCCAGCAGCAACCTGAAGCGCGTGCCGCGGCCCGGCCGTGAAGCCAGCTGGATCGGATGACCCAGGATGTGGGACAGCCGCGCCACGATGTACAGGCCCAGGCCAAAGCCGTCTTCGGTGCCCGCGTGCACGGGCACCTTGTAAAACTCACGGAAGATCTCGCGCTGGTACTTGGGTGCAATGCCCACGCCGGTATCCCAGATCTCGATACGGCACCCGCCAGGGCCAAACCGTGACGCCACCAGCACCGCTCCGCGCTCGGTGTACTTGATCGCGTTGGACACCAGATTGCCCACCACGCGGCGCAGGAGGATGGGGTCCGACATGATGGCGCCGGGCACTGCGTGCAGGCGGAACTGCAGGCCCTTGGCCTCGGCCACCGGGCGGTATTGCAGTTCCAGGTCGTGCAGCAGCTTGGGCAGGTCCACCGGCTCGATGTTGAGCTTGATCTTGCCCGAGTCCAGCCGCACCAGGTCAAACAGTGAGTCAAACAGCGCGTTGACCGCCTTGGTGCACTCCAGGATCTTGGGGCCGATCTCGTCGGCCAGCTCCGGCTCGCTGCCCAGCCAGTCGGCGTACAGACCCAGCGCATGCACCGGCTGGCGCAGGTCGTGCGCGGCACTGGCCAGGAAGCGGTTCTTGATTTCCACCGCGTCCAGCGCGGCCTGCGTCTGGCGGGTGAGAGACTCGATCAGCTGCATGTTGCGATACTGCAGCTCGAAGTTCTTGCGGTGCGTGACGTGGAGCCGGCGCCCGGCCTGCAGCAGCAGCTGCCAGAACATGACCAGCAGCACCACCAGCCAGTACTGGTAGGTGGGCCCCTGAAAGTGCTGCTCCACACCGATGCGCCACAGCATCACCACCAGCGGCAGCAGCGCCAGCACATGCAGGTAACCGCGCATGGTGCGCAGGTGGTAGGAAAAACTGTTGATCGAGAACATGCCCAGGCCGGCCAGGATCAGCCAGCAGATGAACTGGTCCTGCAGCGGTGCGCGGTCGAAGTGCAACAGCGGCGACAGGCCCCAGGCCAGCGCGCTGAGCGGCCAGATCCACTGGTACTTCACGAAAAACGCCGACTGCTGTGCCGGGCCGGCCGACAGCACTTCGCGCGTGTACAGACGCACCACACGCAGGCGCAGCGCGGCCACGCCCAGTGCCAGCAGGGCCCAGGCGGCCAGCACCGCGGTGTTCTGGTCGTTCCACAGCACGGCCACCAGCAGCGGCACCAGCAGCAGCCCCACCAGGCGCGTGCTGCGCGCCGTGCGCATCAGGCCCCGGATGAGCTCACCATTGATCCATTCCGCTTCGGCGGGGGTGGCGATGGCGGGCGGCAGGTCAGGCTTCATGAAGCCCCGAGTCTAGCGCCGCACCGCCCCACGAGTCGCCCGCGGCGGCCTAGAATCAGCCCACACAGCCCGCCCCAAGGAGACCCCATGAAGTACCTTTCCCATGCACTGGCCCTGGCCGCCCTGGCAGCCCTCTCTGCCTGCACCACCACGCAGGGCCCGCCGGTGGGCGGCGGCTACAAGCCTGGCGAAAGTGCACCAGTGCGCATTTCGGAAGCCGAGGCTGAAACCCTGACCACCCAGTACCTGGACCTGAAGAACCAGCGCACCACCATGGTCAACGCGCTGAACGCCAGTGCCGACCCCGCGGCCCGGTCCCACTATGCGCGCGCCATCGATGACCTGAACCGCCACATGCAGCCGCTGGAATACCGGCTGCGATCGGCCGGCCGTCCCATCCCCTGAAGTCGCGGCCGGGCCGCGTGCTAGCATGGTTGATGCAGCCACCCGACTCGCGCGCCCCGGTCAGACTCCACTACTCGGTTGAACTGCGTTACGACGTCCTGAGCGCGGGCGCGGACTTCATCTTCAACGTCCAGGCCGCGCGCACGCGCCACCAGCATGTGGTGCAGGAAAAACTGGAGGTCAGCCAGCAGGTGCTGCTGCAGACCCACACCGACAACGCCACCCGCGCCCGCCACCTGCGCCTGCGCGCCCAGGCCGGCCCACTGAGCCTGCGTTACCAGGCCGTGCTGGACATCGCCCACCACCGTGCCGATCCGGCCACGCTGGCCGAGGTGTGGATACCCGACCTGCCCGGCGACGTACTGCCCTATCTGTACCCCAGCCGCTACTGCCAGTCTGACCGGCTGCACCGATTCGCCGTGGCGCAGTTTGGCGGGCTGTGGCAGGGCTACAGCCGTGTCCAGGCGATCTGCGACTGGGTGCAGGGCCACGTGGCCTTTGTGTCCAACAGCTCGGGCGGCACCACCACAGCCTGCGACACGCTGCTGGACAAGCAGGGGGTGTGCCGCGACTTTGCCCACCTGATGATTGCGCTGTGCCGCGCGGTGAACATCCCGGCGCGTTTCACCACGGGGGTGGACTATGGCGCCGACCCGGCCCTGGGCCCACAGGACTTTCACGCCTATGTGGAAGCCTTTGTGGGCCGTCGCTGGTACCTGTTCGAC
The DNA here is from genome assembly GCA_964620025.1 of uncultured Ramlibacter sp. GTDB lineage: Bacteria > Pseudomonadota > Gammaproteobacteria > Burkholderiales > Burkholderiaceae_C > RAM1. The sequence goes on from CAZUJD010000134.1 coordinate 6,962, forward strand.
CCTTCGGGCACGGCCATACCCATGGGCTTCATCCGCCTGGCCACAGGCCGCGACGCTGCCGACGGGGCGTTTGCCTCGATCTTCGGCAGCGTGGTGGCCCACCCGCCGGTGCTGGCGATCCAGGCCGTGCCAGGCTCGGACGGCGTGCTGCGAGAGCCGCAGCGCATGGCCACGGCGCTGTCCACGGACGACGGGTTGGCGCTCACCGGCCGTTGAATCCCCGCAGGAGCGGGCTCCTTTGGATCCGCAAGGAAAAGTCCAGACGCCGAAGCTTCAAGCTCAGGTTTTTCCGAAGTAAATCTACCGATCTCACTGCTTTTGCAGAAGCACCGTCCCCCTTAAATTCACAGCTTCTTCAAGCTCTTCGGGAAATCAAATGGAAACCATCGGAACCTGGTGGATGTGGACGGGCTTTGCCGTCTTTGTGGTGGTGGCCATTGCCATCGACCTGCTGGTCATGGAAAAGCAGGGCGCGCACAAGGTCACGATGAAAGAGGCCGCAGGCTGGAGCGTGATCTGGTTTTCGCTGGCATTCGTGTTCGTGGGCTGGCTGTGGTGGTACCTGGACGGCAGCCAGGGCCGTGAGATCGCCAACACGGTGTCCATGCAGTTCATTACAGGCTACCTGGTGGAAAAGAGCCTGTCCATTGACAACATCTTTGTGTTCCTGATGATCTTCAGCTACTTTGCCGTCCCGGCCGAGTACCAGAAACGTGCGCTGGTCGTGGGCATCATCGCCGCCATCGTGTTGCGCGCCATCCTGATCCTGGTGGGTGCCTGGCTGCTGGCCAGCTTCCACTGGATCCTGTATGTCTTCGGCGCGTTCCTGGTCATCACCGGGGTCAAGATGTGGCTGGCTGCCGGCAAGGAACCCGAGGTGGACCAGAACCCGGTATTGCAGTTCCTGCGCAAGCGCATGAACCTTTCCAAAGAATTTGACGGCGAAAAGCTCGTCACCTGGATCAACGGCGTCAAGTACTACACACCGATGTTTGTGGTCCTTGTCATGATTGGCACCACCGACGTCATCTTTGCGGTGGACTCCATCCCCGCCATCTTTGCCATCACCAGCGACCCGTTCATCGTGCTCACCGCCAACGTCTTCGCCATCCTGGGCCTGCGCGCCCTGTATTTCCTGCTGGCTGACCTGGCGGACCGTTTTCACCTGCTGGCGTACGGCCTGGCGCTGGTGCTGGTGTTCATCGGTACCAAGATGCTGCTGCTGGACGTATACAAGATCCCGATTGGCGTGGCGCTGGGCGTGACGGCCGGCATCATTGCCGCCAGCATCATTGCGTCGCTGCTGCGCTCCAGCAGCCACAAACCCAAGGCGTCGCTGCCTGCGCCCAAGGGCTGAGCATGCACCTGAAACGCTGGTTCCGGCAGCTGGAGCCCCGGGTTCTGGCCACCCTGAGCGGACCGTTTGCATTGTTGGTCAGCAGCGCCGCTCACATT
>CAZUJD010000135.1:0-8410 GCA_964620025.1 uncultured Ramlibacter sp.
CGTTGGACGACATCTCGCCGGAGTACAGCCCCTTCAGGAAGAACGGAATGCCGTACCACAGGATGGCCAGGCACATGGGCGTGAGGAACACCACGAAGCCGAACACGTCGATCCAGATCTGGGCGCGCTTGGACAGCTTGCCTGAGATCACGTCGATCTTCACATGCTCGCCGTTGAGCAGCGTGTAGCCAGCCGCCAGCAGGAAGGCTGCAGCGAACAGGTACCACTGGACTTCAAGGTAGGCGTTCGAGCTCATGTCGAACGCCTTGCGGACCACGGCATTGACGCCGCTGATGACGGTGGAGGCCAGGATGAGCCAGATGACGTATTTGCCAACCTGGGTGTTCAGCCAGTCCACGCCTTTCGAGAACTTCAGTAAGCCATTCATGTTGTTGTCTCCGCGAAGAAAAAAGAAACCTTTACCCACATGACTGCACCCGGAAAACCCGCTCTGTGCGATGCGGATGGCCGGGTGCTGGATGTCAAATGTATGTAAGAAGTAAATTCTATGAAGTGACTGTAGAGGCAAGCTGACAGCAACGTGACGGTGTAAGCCCTAAGGGATCAGGGTTTGCCCTTGGTCTGGTGACTGGCGGAAGACTGACGTCAATAATGGTCCATGTCCCTCGCACCCCTGGCCACCACGGCGTCGATTGACTCGCCCGACATGCGCGGCGCCGGGCGTGAGCTGCTGTCCCTGGCGCTGATGGACGCGCGCAACCATACATTGCATCTGCTGGCCCAGTTCGAGCAGGTGCTGGGGGCCAGCGGCTTTGTTGTGCCCAAGCGTGCAGAAATGGTGCCGCCACTGTGGCTGGCCGGGCACATTGGATGGTTTGCCGAATTCTGGATCGGCCGCAACACGCAGCGGGCCAGGGGCCCGCACTGTCCGGCGGAGCCGGCCCGCCTGGCTTCGATCGAACCACATTCGGACCGTTGGTGGAGCCCCATGCTGGTGCCGCCGGCGGCGCGCTGGGCGCTGGATCTGCCACCCGTGGACACCACCCGTTCCTGGTTGCTGGACACCCTGGAAAGCACACTGGAACTGCTGGGCAAGGCGCGGGATGAAGACGACGCTCTGTATTTTTACCGGCTGGCGCTGTTCCATGAGGACCTGCGTGGCGAACAGCTCATGGCCATGGCGCAGGCGCTGGCGTTGCCCCTGCAGGCTGTGCTGCCTGGTGGTGCGCAGCCGCGTGAGCCGCTGCTGGTACCCGCCACGCGCTGGATGTTCGGTTCGCCACCGATGGGTTTTGTGTTTGACCTAGAGCGCTGGGCCCACCCGGTGGACGTACCTGAATTCGAGATTGATGCGCAACCCGTGACCTGGGCCCAGTTCGTGGAATTTGTGGATGACGGCGGGTATGACGAGCCCCAATACTGGCTGCCCGAGGGCTGGGCCTGGCTGCAGGAGCAGGCCGGTCTGGACGGGCGCCGCGGGCCCCGCTATGTAGAGCAGATCGGCGTGGCCAGCGGTGCCGTGATGCAGACCCATTTCGGCAAACCCGTGCGCATGTCGGGAACCCAGTCCGCCATGCACGTGAGCTGGTGGGAGGCGGATGCCTGGTGCCGCTGGGCCGGCAGGCGCCTGCCCGGTGAGGTGGAATGGGAAGTGGCCGCCCACACGGCAGCGCGGCGGGGCTTTCGCTGGGGTGATGTTCATGAATGGACGGGCACCACATTGCGGCCGCTGCCGGGCTTCAGCCCCGATCCCTGGACGCACCAGTCAGAGTGGGGGGCGCAACCCTGGTTTGGCCGGGCCAGGGTGCAGCGTGGCGCGTCGTTCGCCACCCGTGCCCGCATGAAGCATCCCAAGTACCGCAACTTTGCGATGCCTGATCGTGATGACGGGTTTGTGGGCTTTCGCTCCTGCTCCCTGTAGCTCAGGAGGGACTGCCGATTTCCACCCGCAGTTGCACCCGCTCGCCAGCGTGGCGGGTCGCCCGGTCGGGCAGCTGCAGCGGCTGACCTCCCATCAACAGTGTGGTCAGGCCTCGCGCAGTGTCATGGCTTTGCACCGTGGCCTCGATCCAGGTGGTGCTGCCACCACCATCGACTGACCCGGCTTGCGCCAGCAGTTCAGAGGCGGGGCCGCTTTGCACCACGCGACCGGCCTGCATCAGCACCAAGTGGTCGGCCAGTTGCCTGATCTCATCCAGCGCATGGCTGACGTAGATCACCGGCATGTCCAGTTCACGGTGCAGCCGGTCCAGCCAGGGCAGCACCTCGGCCTTGCGCTGCGCGTCCAGTGCGGCCAGTGGCTCGTCCAGCAGCAGCAGGCGGGGGCTGGTGGCCAGCGCACGTGCGATGGCGACGCGCTGACGTTCACCACCTGACAGGGCGGTGGTGCTGCGGTCCATCAGTGGGGCGATGCCCAGCAGGTCCACCGCCTGCGACAGCGCCACCCGGCGCTGCGCGGCGGGCACCCGGCGCAGCCCGAACTCCACATTGCCTCGCACACTCAGGTGGGTGAACAGGCTGGCTTCCTGGAACACATAGCCCAGGGCGCGCTGGTGCGGTGGCATGAAGCGATTGTTGTCCTGCCAGACCTCACCATTGACCTGCAACAGACCGCCTGGTACCTGCAGCAAGCCTGCCAGGGCGCGCAGGGTAGTGGTTTTGCCGCAGCCCGACGGGCCGGACAGCGCCGTCACACCACGTGGGGGCAGGTCCAGTGCCACGTCCAGTGTGAAACCGGACCAGGCCTGCTGAAAGCGCGCGCACACCCCGCTCATTGCGCACGCCTGCCTGTTGGGTTCAACACGTACAGCACCAGCAGCACGGCGAACGAGAATGCCACCATGCCACCGGCCAGCCAGTGCGCCTGGGTGTATTCGAGTGCTTCCACGTGGTCGTAAATCTGCACTGACACCACGCGCGTCTGGCCGGGAATGTTGCCGCCGATCATCAGCACCACGCCGAACTCACCCACAGTGTGGGCGAAGCCCATGACCGTGGCGGTCAGGTAGCCGGGCCGTGCCAGCGGCAGCACCACGCTGAAAAAGGTGTCCAGCGGCGAGGCGCGCAGGGTGGAGGCGACCTCCAGCGGTCGCTCGCCGATGGCCTCGAACGCGTTTTGCAGCGGCTGCACCACGAATGGCAGCGAATACAGGACCGAGCCCACGACCAGCCCGGCAAAGGAAAACGGCAGCAAGCCCAGACCCAGTGCCTGGGTGAGCCGCCCCACCGGACCGTCCGGCCCCATGGTGACCAGCAGGTAAAAGCCCAGCACGGTGGGAGGCAGTACCAGCGGCAACGCCACCACCGCCCCTACCGGCCCCTTGGCCCAGGAACGGGTGCGGGCCAGCCACCAGGCCAGGGGGGTGCCCAGCACCAGCAGGATCAGGGTGGTCAGCCCGGCCAGCTGCAGTGTGAGGACGACCGCACCCAAGGCTCAGACCTCGTAGCCATAGGCGCGGATCATGGCCCGCACACGATCTGACTTCAGGAACTGCATCAGGGCTACCGCGGCGGGGTTGTCCCTGCCGCGGGCCAGCAGCACAGCGTCCTGGCGCAGCGGTTCGTGCAGTTGCGAAGGCACCACCCAGCCCGAGCCGCTTTTGAACTGGCCGTTTTCTTAGACTTGCGACAGCGCGACGAAGCCCAACTCGGCATTGCCGCTGACCACGAAGCCAAAGACCTGTCCGATGCTCTCGCCCTGCACGAACTTGGGCTCGATCGCAGCCAGCAGGCCCAGGCGGTCCAGGGCCTGAACGGCCGCTGCGCCGTATGGCGCCAGCCGCGGTGCCGCCACGGCAATGTTGCGAAAGGCATTGGCACGCAGCACATGTCCCCGGCTGTCCACCAGCCCGGCGCGAGGCGACCACAGCACCAGCCGGCCGATCGCATACGTGAACCGGCTGCCCGCGACCGTGGCGCCTTCGGCTTCCAGCCTGGCGGGCGTGTCGTCGTCAGCCGATAGGAACACCTCAAACGGCGCGCGGCTCCTGATCTGCGCGTAAAACTTGCCCGTCGCGCCGGCCGACAGCAGGACCTTGTGGCCCGTGCTCTTTTCGAATGATTCTGCAATCTGCTTCATGGGCGCCGTGAAATTGGCGGCCACCGCAACCTGCACCTGGGCGGCATGCGAAGCACATGTCAGCGCCAGGGCGAAAGCCCATGCCGCCCATCGGCACAACCCGTATCTCATGAATGAACGCAGGCCTTTCGCTATTACTTTGATGAATAGCGAAAGTCTAGCAGCATGCCGTCAGGCCAGCCAGCGGCGAAGTTGCCGGTACACGTCGGTGTCATCCAGCAGGCCGAGGTGGTTGACGCCAGGAAAGACCCGCTGGCGCGAACTGGCAAAGGCCAGCGCACGAGCCGCCTGCGCGTGGCGCCCCAGTGCACTGTCCAGTGGCACCAGCCCGTCACCCAGAAGTCGGTCCCTGGCGGGGGCGTGGCCGTCGCTGACTGTGGCTGCTGCCGTAAAGCAGCGCACTCCGGGGGGCAGGGCCACGGGCTTGCGCCGGTCAGCGCTGCGGGCGAACCTGTCGCGGCCCAGCCAGTCCTCGTCCAGCAGGTTGCCGTGGCGCAGGTCCGTGATGCCGGCGCTGCGTACCTTGCCCAGCCGCGCAAACGGTGCCGCATAGGGCGTGGCTCCCAGTACGATGTCGACCCAGTTGCCCGCCCGCTCCAGCGGCGCGCCATGATGCGGTGAACCCAGGAAGACCATGTCGGTCAGCTGCCTGGGCCAGGGCAGGCCGACCGCGGCGGCCTGGTGCACGGCACTGCGCGCCACCAGCCCGCCCATGCTGTGGCCCAGCAGCACCAGCCGCTGCACGGGGACGGGCCAAGCGGACAGCAGGTCCTGCAATTGCGACGCCAACGCCCGCCCGTTGACCGAAATGTGCTGGCCCGTGTTGTAGCGCAGGTACACAGGTGTGTAGCCCAGATCGCGGTGCAGCGCGACGCCGTGGTCGTGCCCTGCGCGCAACCACTGCAGGTCATTCATGCACAGCCCATGAACCAGGACCAGCACGCGGCCTGTGGCGGGGCCGGCGACTCGCAGCGTCATGGGGCTGGCCAGCGGGTTGCCGGTGGTTGCCAGATAGTCGCCCAGCACGCCGTTCAGTGCGGCGACGACGGCCTGGCGCTCGGGGCCATCCTGGCTGTTGCCCAGCGCGGGCCCCAGCAGACCCAGCAGCGCATCGACACTGCCGCCAGCAAGACGTGTGACACCGCGCACAGTCCTGTAGACGAGCCCGGTGATCCCGCTGGTGCGTCCAGCCTGTACCGGCGGCCTGGCACCCGGCAGGCGGGCAATGCGCTCATGCACGGCTTCCACCAGGCCGGCCAGGCCCGCCGTGGCATCGGTGGCCAGTCGCAACGCGCCGCGCAGGTCGGCAGCGCGCGAAGGGGGATGAGATGCGGTCATGAACGTCCCGGAGTTGCTGGCAGTGTGACAGGATTGCCGGGCAAGGGCTCCTGTGTGGGTCAAAATCCGCTCATGCCACGCCGCAAATCTGCTGAACCTTCCCCGGTGTCCTATACCTCTGCGCTGGGCCAATCGTCGGCTGACAAGCGCATTGACATCCTGCGCGCCGTGGGGTCCAGCGGGTCGATTTCACAGGCTGCGCGTGTCGTTGGTGTGAGCTACAAGGCCGCCTGGCAGGCGATTGACACCCTGACCAACCTGGCCGGCGCGACGCTGGTGGAGCGGGTGGTGGGCGGTGCGGGCGGGGGCGGAGCCCGGCTGACTTCCGAAGGCGGACGGCTGCTGGACGCTGCAGACCGCATGGCGCAGGCCAGAAGCCAGGTGCTGGCACGGTTGCAGCAGCCATTGGTACGGGCCCCTGCGTCCATTCGCACCAGCATGCGAAACCAGTTGCCGGCGCAGGTGGTGTCCCTGCAGCCGCAGGGCGCCATCGTGCGCGTTCATCTGCAGCTGGAAGGGGGCTGTGCCCTGGTGGCGCGCATCACGCGGGACAGCGCCCAGTTGTTGGGTCTGGCAAGCGGTCAGCAGGTGATCGTGCTGTGCAAGGCCACGGCCGTGACGGTCGAAGCTGCGGCAACGGCTGCACCCGCCGACAACCAGCTGGCCGGTCGCGTGACGAGGGTGTCGCGCGACGAGCATGGTGACGAGGTCTCGGCGGCGCTGGACGGCGGCCTGTCGCTGGTGGGGTTTGCACCTCCAGGCAGTGGGTTGCGCTCCCGGGCACGGGTCGTGCTTCGTGTGGATGAGTCGGCGCTGGTGCTGGCGCTGGGCGATTGAGACGCTCAGCCAAAACCGGTGGGCGGCCATGCGACCGTCAGCCTAACGCCGTCGGCGCAGGGCTGACAGAATCGGCCGGAACACGGGAGCCGTACACATGGGTGCAAAAGGGCCGAAGGCCATCGTTTCGCCGACCGAATGGGTGCGACGCACATCGCTGACCTTCAAGAAGCGCAGTGCGGACACACTCAAGCTGGACGAGGCCTACGCGGCCTGGAGCGCCAACCCCGGGCGGACAGCAGCAGCAATCAACCTGCACCAGGTACTGCGTGAGTACCTCAAGGCCAAGGGCGGCCTGTGGTCGAAAGTGGAGCGCGACAAGGTCAGCGGCGGCCTGATCGAATGGGTGTACCACGAGGTGCAGAAGGTGCCCGGGGTGATGCCACCGGCGCCCAGCCCGGCCCAGGCAGCGCTGCAGAACGTGGACATCCCGCATTCGCGCTACGGTGTGCTGTACCTGCTGGGCAATATCGACATCGACATGAGCGCGCTGGCCATCACGCTGGAAGGCGTGTCGGCGCTCGGCAACATCGCCGGCCAGGCCCTGTCCACCAATTTCGATCACCTGGGAAACGACAAGCTGGCAGCGCGTACGGTGAACGTCATGGGCCAGACACTGAAGTCGGGCACCCTCTCCAATGCCGGTTCGAAGGCCCTCAAGATGGCCGGCAACAAGCTGGAAGGCAAGGTGGACCCGGCCACCCGGCCACGCCAGCATGTACTGGCGCCGCCTGCGCCAAAGCGGCCCGAGCCGGGCTTTCCGCTCACGCTGGCCCTGTATGAGCTGGTCAAGGAGGATCCCATCCTCATGCTGAATCCATTCGTGCTGGGTGCCACCATTGTCGGCACAGTGGGCGCGGCGGTCGTGGATGCGCTCAACAGCCTGCGCATCGTGCTGCAGAACGCAGTGACCGACCTGGCGCACTACATCCTGGAAAAGGTGGCCAATCCGTCGGCCAAAAGCCTGGCCACGCTGGGCGCCACGATCAAGGGCATGGTGAAATTCGTGGTGGCCAAGTGCCTGTCCAGCGCCGCGCCGTTTGTGGGCGGGGCACTGGACCTGGCCGGCGGCCTGGTCCAGACCTTCAAGGCGGCCAAGGACCGCATCGGCGCCTGGATGGAGCGGCGCAAGATCGTGCTGAACCCCGGCCACCCCGAGCTGCTGGCCAACGGCATCGAATCGCAGATGGACAAGGGCATCTTTGCGGGCTTGTGGACCATCCTCAAGGGCGTGGCCAATACGGCCTTGAGCGTGCTGTTGCCCGGTGCAAGTGCGCTGGTGGCGGCCGTGGTCACCGGCATCGAATGGCTGGTGAAGATCATCTGGCGCCTGATCGAGCAATACCAGATCGGCGAGTTCCTGAAGAAGGCCCGCGAAGCATTCCTGAAAGAACGGGCCCTGGCCAGCAAGGTGGTCACCGAGGGGGTGCGCAACTACACCGATTCCATGGGACGCAAGCAGCACGCCCGCGTAAGCCATACGCGCTATGAGCCCAATCTGGACAGGAACAGCGGCGGCATCATCCACAATCTGGACGGTTTCACCAAGCTGTTCCAGGCCGGCTGCGATGCCAGCCCGCTGATCCCGATGATCGTGCTCAACAGCGGCATCTGCGGCAGCCTGATGGTGCTGCTCAAGATGTTCGACGACCTCAACCGGCCGCTGACCACGCAGGCGTTGTACGACACGGGCAATGCCTACTTCACGCGGCTCAAGCAGTTCAGCCGCGGCTACATGGCTGCATCCGGTTTCAACTTCAAGGTGAACATCTCGACGACCGGAAGCTATGACTTCGAGGCCGAGGGGCGCGAGCGCAAGTTCCTGCAGGGGCTGCTGAACCATTCGCTGCGTGATCATGCCAAGGCGGAAACCACGGGTGACAAGGCGCTGGCTTTCATTGCCGGCACCGTCTGACCACGCTTCACAGGAGTAGACAGCGGATGCACACCACGATCGCAGCAGGCGCAACCGTCCCGCCAGAGGACGGCGACATCGTCCAGGCCATGGTGCTGGCCGGCAACGCCAGCGGCACATCCGGCCGTGCCACTGGTGTACAGCAGAAGGTGGGGGTGCGCCATGAGGTCACCGGCGTCATTTACCGCAGTGCGCTTTTCAGGTCGCGCATGCAGGTGCTGCGCCTGGGCGAAGACACCCGTCAGGCCGAGCCGGCGGTAGAGGTCGCCGCACGCCAGCAT